>NZ_JBBKBF010000021.1:0-51965 GCF_037892625.1 Phocaeicola sp. ICN-14070
TTTTTTTGCCAAAGATACGAATTTAGCGAAAACCCACAAAAAAGCCATCCCGAAAGAAAATACAAGTTCTTACGGGATGGCATCTTATGTTAAAAAATCATCAAATTACAAATTTTCTTCAATCACAGCCTGCGCCGCTCTAAAACGCATCTGATAATCACTATCTTACTGATTTAGTGTATGTATAGTGTATGCGTTTAGCGTTCACTGTGTACGAACTGCCGTTTTTTGAGGATTTATTCCTCAACCGCAGCTTGAGCCTCTCTAAAACGCATCTGATAATCACTAACTTATTGATTTAGTGTATGTATAGTGTATGCGTTTTACGTTCACTTCGCTCTAAAATCGGCCTAAAATCAGGATTCTACAACTGCAGCGTGGACGGCAGCAATTGAATGCTGTATATCAGCCCATACAATAGCTGGTGTATGTGAAGTGTATGGACTTCAACCGCAACCTCGTCTGAATTGTGGCCTTTTTAGTGTACACACAAATGAGCACAGTCTTTTTTCTTGTTTCAAGCGTAATGACTGGATGGCAACATTACCAATCACTACCTCACTGATTGTTTAATAATATTACTTTTGTTTCGATTATAACTATCAGTTTCTGACACACTCCTTGTATCACCTACAAAGTTAATCATTAAACATTAAACATCCCACTTTTTCAATAGTAAAATAGTGTTTGACAGATGTTAAAGTTCAAATAGCGGCAATTACGTCTAAAATTCGCTCAACTATCCGGACAAAAACAGCGATAAGAATATGATTCTACAATTTAAAGTGATGGAAGCTGACACAAGTTTTCAGTTCTTCATCGTATCAATCATCTGCAGCCACTCGAATGGATCGATTCCTTCACGTCTTGCTCTAGCATTGAAAAAGTTCTTGTCAAAATCGCCATTATGAGCAACACACAAATCACATTCAATCAATTCATCTATAAAATCATTGAGTGCTTCATATCGATCAGACAAAACCTGTGTAACAAGAAACTCTTCTGTCAAACCATTCACTTGAATAGCTCCCTATTGCACACGATATTTATTCTCTGGCCATGGGAACCTCACGTATTGCCTGGAAAGTATTACCGTCAACAATTTGAAATGACAACTGCCATATGTCATTTGCATAAGGATTTATACCTCCTGTTTCTGTATCGAATATCAGTATTCTCATTATGGTCCTTATGTTTTATCAGTACATCAATCCTGCCTTCTTATATCTGGCAAGCCTTTCATCTATGTCATTACGATTCTTATGACCTTGCTCTTCTTGCTGCCTTGCTTTAGGCTTCTCCCTTTTCGACCTGCTCACTTCGGAGCATTTCATAAATGATGAAGATTTTCATTTCACTGTTACCATCCGGTAGTTCACGATCAAGAACAATACCACTTGAATAAGCACAGAAGATGCCATCTAGTTATTTCTCACTGCTCTGAGCATCTGAATTAAGATGGATATTCTTCATAATCCAATCCTTCATCACATCCACCTTCGACATGTCTGCTGACAAACCTGTTCTCTCTTTGTAACGGTCAAAAAAGTGAGGGGTATAGAAACACTTCTCAGCCTTTGCCAAAGGATTTGAATCAAGATATAGGAATCCGACAAGATGGAATCCACACGATTGAAGTACAATCCAAAGCACATATAATCGAGCATTCGCTGTTTTTGACTTATTACCCATTCACAGCTAAGCATGTAAATCAAGTAGTCAATTCCACGATTACCCTTAACCATAACAGGTCCATAAATCTTCAACACTTTTGGTTTTGTCTTTTGTAAGATTCTCCAGTATTTTGACAGAAGGTCATTCATCTGATGATAAACGAATCGTTCATCAAGGTCAAGAACCCTGATGATGTTGTTATAGTCGAATGCATCTGTTACGATTGATGGCATGACCTTCTCAATGGATTATTGTTTACACCAATACAGTGCTGCCTCACAAATCTGACCGGCACAGTCGACCTCACCATTTTCAAGCATGGTGACATCTATAACTTCTGATTCATCATAAGCATCTACATATATTGAGACTTGTTCATCCTGGTCACTTATCAGTTCTACCAAATATGTATTCATTACCTGAATCCTTTTGGGATATTTCATCGAGTTGTTCCTTCACCTTATACATTTCCAATCTTTCCTTCAGGAACTTGAAAATTGAAGGGTGAACAGAAAACTCATTTATCTTATTCCAACCATCGCCCAATGAATAAATCAACTCATTAACAAATGCTTCATCAGGAGTCTTATCACAAACCAATTTTCGAACATGAACCTTATTACCAATAGAGCTAAAATTACCACTTGGATTTGGACCTGCACAATACATCCATGTATTGGGTGAATACTTCCAATAATGAACATTGACACAAGCACCCAGAGTTTCCTCACGGCGAGAAGCTGTTCGGAAGTCCTGACCTTGCTTGATGTCATACTCTTTAGTTACCAAGCGCATGAGATTCCTTGTAACTCCGTCTTCTTTTCCAATAATCTTAACATCCTTATAGAACTGATTGTGTAGAACACCATCCTTGTTTTCACGAATACGTTGTCGGCACAATGCCTTTGCATCTGCTGACTGAACATTGTCCATCAACAGTTGGTATGCTTCGACTGGCACAATAGTGTCCTTTAATTCTTTCAAGGCACGAATCATCTCATCCAATTCCGGGAAGATATACTCTTCTGTATCATAAATATTATACTTAACCCCATCCTTCTCGATACAATAGACAATATCCTTGTTATATCCCTTTTTAAAGTCAGGTATTTGATATTCACGCATCTCGAAGTTTGCGTCTAGTACAGAGATAACACCATCCTGTGGTATTTTTTTCTCAATATCTCTATAGGAAAGCTGACCATCATTATCAATAGCCATTTGAACAAAGTAGTAGTCCTTGCTTTTAACCTTACTTTCTGCATAGGTTATAACGCATCCCTTAAAACGCTCAATCATCGCTTGTGGCAAAGTCGATTGCAGACAGTTTTCCTTAATCAGAATTTGACGAAAAATATTTTTGATTGTCGCATCATTTATCTCTGAACCTATCATTGAATCTTGAACAGGAATCAGCTTCTCCTGAAGATCCAACTTCTCCTGAAGGCGATGTATATCTTTTGACATTCGCTTTGCAGTTGACAATTCAGCCTCTTGATCCTTATCTCCAACGATACGAATACAGATTCTATTCTTACCCTTGGTCTTGACGAAAGTACCTTCAAAGCCAGTCTTAAACAACTTGTTAATATAAACTTTCGATTTGTCCTCTATCAAAGCACGACGTTCCTCTACGCCCTCTTCTTTGGCATGACATGAAATGTCTATCCAGGAAGAGGAAAGCATATTACGAACTAATTCATCTTCATTCTTAAACTCAGCTTCTTGCGACTGTAATAATTGAGGAGCATTATAAACAACAGGATCTACCGAAATATATTTAGAGTATGTAATCAAAAAATCATTCAGTACAGAAGAAATAATATAAGCCTGTGATTCCTCCAAATGGTCAATATCACTGAAATCCAAGAATGGAATACGATTTTTATTGTTCTTTCTGAATATGGAAGGGTGATTATAATACTCTTTGGTTCCTTTCTTCTTTTGTGACGAGAAGTATATGCGTTCATCACCAAATTCCAGATGGTAAATTAAAGAATCCTTCTTCTTGGAATTTTCAACCTTATCAGCCTCTGCAAAGGTACTGGTATGGGCTTGAAGCAAACCACCATAGGCAAACTCTAACTGTAAACCGAGTTCTTCACCTTGCTTTTTACCTTTATTATACAGGCTACTGCAAGTTCCACAGATGAGCTTACCATGTGCATAACTTAGAGTTTTGTCTCTATTTGGCATCATGGATAACATCAGGTTAAGCATATTGTGTGGATAAATTCCTTCCCTATAGCCTGGATTGTAACTGATTTGCTTTATCTTAACATTAACCTTCTCAAGCCGTTCCTGAAGCATGGCTGTAGTGATACCTTCCTTCTTTGCCGATGCAAAAAGGAATATGCGATGTTTGGTTGGGGCATTTGCATTTCCTTCTTTGACCATCTTATTGAACGCACAGACAGCACTATTAGGGCATAATCCTTCCAATTTACAATAAATACCTAAGTTGTTGTCAAAGTCATAGGAATCGGAGTATTCTATCTTGTACAAGTCGAAATCTTCCAGGAACTCATCCCAAAGGAAATCGACTTTTATATGATTGGTTCTTATCTTTTCCATAGTTGTTTACAAGATGTTTAACTTTTCGAGGACTGCCTGAATGTTTTTATCAAGGATAGCACCTGTCTCAACGTCAATCAGACCATTGATGATTGGCAGGTTCACACCACTTTCAAGTTGTATGGTATGAGTAAATGAATAGTTGCCAGCATATCGAGGAACATTGACTACAATATAGCTACCACCACATTCTCGAATTTTTCGCTCCCAAGACTGGGCATTGACATGCTGATTAAAGTCACTATCAGACATAAATTTCACATCCACATATAACTTATCATTGACTACCCAGTCAGCACGCTCCCAGATTTTTTCAGGAAGTGATCCTACATTACATGCTGCATTTTCAAGAATTGCCTTGAACACTTGCTCTCCAAAGTAACCTATATATACCTGTTGAATAACTTGTGGCGAAATAACCCATGATTTACCTTTCCAAGACGTACAATATCCATTAGTCTCAAAGTATTGTCTGATGAACCCTTGCTTCATGATTGCATCCAGACGTACACTGGTATCTGAATAACTTCGATTTTTTGCTTGTGCTTCAACAGATTGGATATAGAACATTCGCATTGACGGCTCAATATCGTTACTATCTTCAAATTCAGGATATTTCATTACATACTCACGTATCGAATGTAATCTTTCACGTATCTGACAGGCAT
Organism: Phocaeicola sp. ICN-14070; assembly: GCF_037892625.1. NCBI lineage: Bacteria > Pseudomonadati > Bacteroidota > Bacteroidia > Bacteroidales > Bacteroidaceae > Phocaeicola > Phocaeicola sp. ICN-14070. The sequence goes on from NZ_JBBKBF010000021.1 coordinate 4,917, forward strand.
ACTTATCTGTACCCTTGAAACTGATACCAACCAACTCACTGATGTATCTATCTCTACGATGCTCATCATTGTTGAACGTAATATCCGATTCCTCCTCTTTGCCCTCAAAGCGATCAATGATATTTTGATTTTCATTGATAGCTTTCAAAACATGTTTGAGCAGGTCTGTCTGTATCTCAGGTTTCTTTGCTGTTACCATTGAGTAAGCCATATCCTCACCAATAGCAATATGAACTGACTTATTGTAGATGGTTGAGCGAGTTATACGCCCCAAAGATTGTACAGCCCACCGTAGGCAAAAAGCATCAAAAGCAGGAGTTTCTTTCAATGCAGCTTTGATTTGAATCTCTCGACCTTTCATGATTTCGCTCAGTTCATCAACAACACGGTGGTGTCTGCGTCGAAGCAATGCACGTTGGAAATCAGATTTTTCTTTGAGTTCTAATTGGTTGTCTGTACCCAATATACTCAATGATATACAAGCCTTTAGGTAGTCATCTACTTCAATCAGAGGGATAAAGTTTGTGGGCTTATCCATAATGATACCATCGAAATTGCATCGTGTATCTTTACGATCTTTGGTATTTGGAGCTTCTAGGCAATGTTTTTTTCTGTAATTGCTATCCGTTTCAAACAGATAATTTACGCCCACTGCACCTGACTGATAACATACGAAGCAGAACATCTTAAGTTTAGGTTCTTCCTTCAACAACTTCTCTACTTCCTCCAAGTCCCTCTTGAAATGCTCTCCACTAAGGAAGCAGACATTCAATTTAGGATATATATCTGAATGTCTGCGTGTGTTCTCATCATTAATGGCATGTTCATCCATTGAATCATTGTCGAATTTTTCTCCAAGCTTGGTTATTCTTGCTTGTTGAAGAATGTTCAATGCCTTCTTTATACCGATACTACTCTTACCTGTATATGAGAATGGCTGAAAATAGAGCCATGCCTTTGCGTCAGGATTTTCAATAAAATCCATATAGTGACTCAGCATATTCACCATTCTGGCAGAATTGTTCTTATCAAAGGTGTTCTTGTCGGCAGAAACGAAGTCAAGACAATCTTTGACAGCTTGATTACATTTGCCAAGATACTCCTCAATCTTTTCTTTTGGATTTGTATTTTCCTCTTTATAAATTGAGAACTTTACGTCAGGATTGGCATAATTGAGGGCTATATAATCTTCGATTCTTCGCAATGCATCATTGTCAATCTTCTCAACCTTTACGCCTTGTTTGGCTATATAGTTGAAGTCGTAGTTGTGAACTGGACTCTGACTGTCAGCCGTAGCACTACACATGATTACTCGATTATGGTTGACCATATCGAGCAACACGTTCTCAGGCATACACCTCATTTCGTGATAATCGAAACAACAAGAATAACGGTCATTGTCAAGAGAGTACACTTCTATGAAACTTATACCTTTATCATAGATAGATCTACTCTCGATCTCCTGTTTTTTTGAGTGAGGAGGTTCAAAATTTGTTCCACAACGTAACTCTTGTAGAGCCTGACGGTATTCTGTATTACCTTCGTTTATACCCATATATTTAATAATATGGTCAAAGGCACGCTCACCCTCAAGATCTACAGAAGTCTCGTAGCTTTTCTTTTTACGGAGTTCATTCTCAATTCTAGCATACTCTTCCGCATGTTTATCTACTATCTGAACAAAATTCTTCAGGAAAAGAATGATACGGTTTGCAGCAAACGAAAGGGTGTTGTCATTCTGGCTTTTCAACATTTGTTTTGGTTGAAGGTATGAGACATTCTCCTCTTTCTTGTTGTGAATGGACAATACGAAATTCTCTGCTGAAAATGTCAGGTCTTCATCATAGAAGATAATATTCAAATCCATATTTGGTTTAGTCTTAACTTCTTTGCAGGATTTAATTATTACATCACCAATCACTACCTCACTGATTGTTTAATGATATTACTTTTGTTTCAATTATAACTATCAGTTTCTGACACACGCCTTGTATCACCTACAAAGTTAATCATTAAACATTAAACATCCCATTTTTTTAGCAGTAAAATAGCGTTTGGCAGATGTTTAAGTTCAAATCACAGTATTTATTATCAAAAATTCGCCCAACTAGTCAGATAAAAACAGAGATAAGATTAGTCATTCTTGTTTTTAATGCCTATATTTGCAAATATCTTACGAAAATAACACTATAATAATATGATTCTACAATTTAAAGTCAAAAACTACCTCTCAATAAGGGAAGAACAAACATTGGACTTTACAGCGTCGGCTGACAAGACCTATGAAGAATATGCGGTGGTAAAAATCAAGAATGTACGCATATCCAAATTGGGAGTGATTTATGGCCCGAATGCCTCCGGAAAGAGCAATCTGCTGAAAGCCCTGGTGTGGCTGGTTTATTACGTTTTGTTGAACCGTCCGCGCAAAAGCACTTCAGGTACGGGACTGACACCTTTCTTGATGGATGCGGACAGCCGAAACCAGCGCTCCTCTTTTACGCTGATATTTTATATCGGCGACATCCGCTATGAGTATTTTGTGGAAATGGACGGAATGAGAATCTACAAGGAGGAACTTTATTTCTATCCCAACAGCCGCCGTGCCTTGTTCTTTGAACGCAAGTGGATAGAAGAAAAGGGCAACTCTACCATCTCTTTCGGACCATTGCTGAAGCTGACGGCTACGCAAAAGCTTTTCGTGGAATCCAACTGCCTACCCAATATGAGTGTGCTGGCCACCTACATGAATGCCAATGTGGAAAGGAATGCGCTGTTCGACAATCTGTGCGCATATCTGGAAAGAACGATCCTGCCCATGCTCGACAACCGGATGGATTTGGAACAGTTTGCCAACGATGTGGTGCGTCTGGACAGCGAGAGTAAAAAATTTATCTGTGAAATGCTGAACAAGGCGGACTTCAACATTTCGGACTTGTATATCAAGGAAGAAAAAGGAGAAGTGGCAGCAGAAACACTCGAAAAAGTCAGACAGATTGCGCATATTCTCCATTTGCCTGAACCGCAGACCGACAACCTGGCCAAGCAGGAACTGTTTTTCACCCACCAGACTCCTTTCTATACCGGAGATTTATCAAATATAGATGAGTCGGACGGAACCAACCGCATGTACGGACTTTCGGCCTTGCTTTATACCATGGTGAAGAACCAGCAGATTTTGGTATGTGATGAACTGGACAGTTCATTGCACTATGACCTGTTCACCCATATTCTGAAAACCTTCCTGGTCAATTCCGAAAGAGGGCAGCTCATCTTTTCCACCCACAACCTCATGTTGCTGGACGAGGAGTACATCCGCAGGGATATGGTGTATTTTGCCAACAAGAATCAGTCGGGCGCTACGGAAGTCTATCGTGCCAAGGATTTCGGCCTGCATAAGGAAGTGTCCATACTGAATGCTTACCGCGCAGGCAAACTCGGCGCCAAGCCCAATATGGGTAGCATTTTTCTAAATGACTAAAAGAGAAGGTATGGAACAGTTCAGACCATTGGAATATACAATCAAAATCTACGGGGAAGGCTTTACGGAATGGTTCTACTTTGACGGATTGAGAACAAACAACCGGTTCCGATTCTCCATGGTACCCGAGGTGCCCAAGAATAGCCGGAGTTCCTACAAGCAGAATCTGAAACTGATTGACAAGGAATTAAAGAAGAAACCACAGGAACGGGCAGATGCGTTGTTTCTGGTTATTGATACGGATACGCTGGTCAACAACAAGGAACAATACAACCTCTATCTGGCGACTAAAGAAAAATACAAAAAGCAGGGAGTCATCTTTATAGAAAGCCATCCCTGCATTGAACTTTGGTTCCTGTATCATCTGGCCGACCGTTTTGTCCGTACGAATTACGAAACCTACGAAGCATTGCGCCCGGCTGTAGAGAAAGTTCTACCCGGTTATGACAAAACCGCCAGGTACTATCAGAAGAATCAGTTCTTTCGTGAGAATATCCTGATGGATACCACCAAACGGGCACAGGCGATTGACTATGCCATCCGCTCATGTAAATACACACCGGTAGCGAATGAAATTGCCAATTATTCGGAAATATTCAAGGCAATCCACTTCTTTCGTTTGTTGCAGAAATTCGTGGAGATCCGGACGATGCTGGCGGAACATCTGAGAAGACCCATCTATCTTTCTCATGAAATAGAACAGCACAAGCAACTCCATGTTTATTGGGAGGAAAAAGACAACAAGCAACTCTGTTGCACATTGAAGTACAAAGAAGCAAAATTGTTCTGTTTCTTTGCCGACGGAACCATCATTGAAATGAACGACCGCGAGCCCTTGATGCACGCTCCTGAAATAATCAGCCGGATTGAACAAATAATAAAATAAATCTTACCTAAATGATGAAAAAGAGCAATCTCATCGAAGCGAGACGCCGAAAGGTGAATCCAAAAATCAGACATATAGTCGATTTATCATTCCAAATCGTGAACAGAATACACGAGATACTGAAAGCGAAAGGTCTGAAACAGAAAGACCTTGCACTGCGTCTGGGAAAGAAAGAGTCCGAAATCAGCAGATGGATGCGAGGTACTTACAACTTTAGCCTCAATAAGTTGATGGCCATTGAAGATGTACTGGGTGAACCCATCATTACTGTCTGCCAATCGGAAGTACCTCATGGCCCCTTATCCGTTTAAGGATATGGTTAAGTCATTCAAGGAAAAGGATTATTCACCATAGATAACCTTTTCTTTTTTTTAATCTCATGACCATCCTAAGCTGTTATATATGAAATGATTCAAGACACCTTTCATTTTTACAAACCATGCCAGACATTGCAGCCATACATTAGATACTATTGGGTATTTAAAAGCGACCAGATTTTAAATACCTTTACTTTTCCTATTGGCTGTCCGCAAATCATATTTCACAAAAAGACTCCATTGCTTATACCTGAATTGGGAATATGGCAAGACACCCTCACTATCAGCGGACAAGTCAATTTCTCATCCCACATCTATGCAAATGGCCATACTGAAATGATTGTTGTTGTCTTTCAATCACATACCTTGAATTTGTTCTTGAATATACCTACCATTTCCTTCTATAATCAGGAGGTATCCGGATTTGATATTGAGAATAAGAGCTTGATTGAATTATCCAAACGGATTTTAGACTGCGAAGACAACAATCTGTGCATTCAGTACATCGAAAGGTGGCTGCTTTCACAGGCTTCTACTATGCGTATGGGTACTGAATATAAATTTCAAAGAATAAACGAACCTCTTGCCCAGATTCTGAAGACTCCACAAGTTTCTGTAAACGAATTATCATCCATGGCTTGTCTCAGCAGGAAACAGTTTGAGAGAGAGTTCAAGACGTTTGTAGGCATGGGCCCCAAAGAATACACGCATATCGTTCGGCTGCAAAAAGCATTGTCTTTCTTACAGCATCAGAAAAGTACAGGAATAAACCATGCACAAATCGCATTAGCTAGCGGATATGCAGACCAATCGCACTATATTCGCGAATTTAAAAAGCACTGTGGATATACTCCCAGGTCACTTCTTGAAATGACAAGTCCATACTCAGACTTATTCACCCATCCCGTTTAATGTCCCTTTTGTTCTATCACAGACGGGATGCTATCACTACTTTTGCACCCCAAAAGCAGTGATGATGAAAGAAGTAAACCCACTAGAAACTAGCAGAGCATTCGCATTCGAAATGTGGATAAACGCACCCATGCCCATGGTGACATTCTTTAAAATGCTCCATGTGGCCCGTCTCGTTCAAGTCAGTAAGAAAAGAGGACTGAAATTCAATATGCTCATGTGTTACTGTATCGGCAAGGCAGCCTGTCGCATCAAGGAGTTTTATCTGCTTCCCGTCGGTGGCAAACTGATGCAATACGACAGCATAGCCGTAAATACCATTGTAGCCAACAAAGAAGGAGAAGTCAGTTCTTGTGACATTCCTTTCTCTGAGGACCTCTCCTTGTTCAATCAAAACTATCTTCAGCTGACCCAAAAGGTCGCAGACAGTTGCGTCAATCATGATTTGACAAACAGCATGGTGATTGGCACCTCTGCTCTGGCACAATATGAAATTGATGGTGCAGTAGGCATGTATAGCGGAATATTCAACAATCCTTTTCTAATCTAGGGAAAATACAAACACGGCTTCTTCAAGACCACGCTCACCGTTTCCTTTCAATTCCATCATACCCAAATGGATGGAGCGCACGCTTCTCGTTTTCTAGATGGAATACAATCAGAAATCAACAATCTGTCAAAATAAATATCTGAATATACAATGTATTTGTCCAATTAAATCCCGCAAAACGAAATGCGATGGTCGTGAAAAACGAAAAGCGATTTTTGAAGCAAAAACGAAATGCGCTCAAAAATCCCGATTACTCCCACCATCCGGTCAAAACACAAGCGTCGTTCAAACGCCTTTTGAAAGCTGTTTGAACGACGCTTTTTTATTGAATTTTCTCCTAAAATATCACTTAAAAACCCATTGCCAATTTAGCAAAAAATCGTATCTTTACATAGTAGTTATGCTGCCTCTTTGTATTCCGTCCTATCCACATCCTTAAACAGCATGATGTCTGTATAGGAGGAATTATAATTCATGCGCGCATTAAACTCCACTTTCTCGCTGCCTGTAAACGGGTTTCCTATGGTATTGTTCCTGCCCATCCAGTCGCATAACTCGATGATGGATGACTTATTGGAGGTAAAATAAATATAGTTCGTGCCTACGAGCGTCTGCAACACGTCTAAATAATCGGAAAGCCCCCAGTTCATTATATAGGTGCCGACCTCGGTGGAAAGATACGGCGGGTCTATCAGGAACACGACATTCGGGACATCCTTGTACCTGCTGAACAATTCCCTGTAATCGCATGAAACGACCTCCAGCCCATCTAAATAGTCAAGACAAAGATCATAGTTACATTTACGCACGGTATTGTAAAATGTTTCTTTTCGCAATCCGTCCAAATTAGTGGCATACTTCATGGAAAAGAGCAGGGAGGTCGAAAGCGTGATATAGTCCACGTAACCACGCTCTTTTTCTTCCTGTTCTATCAGGGACAGGATGGCTTCTTTTGTTTTTTCAGGTAGGACTTTCTGACGGGGAACAGATGCCACCACCTCCCGAATCTTATCCAGCAAGGCATTGGTGCGTGGAATATTCTCCAACCGATGTCGATAGTTATCAAAGTCATTATATACAACGGTGGCATCAGGCTTTTGGCACTTGGTTATATGCGACAACAAGCCAGAACCACCGAACAGGTCTACAAACACGGCGTCATCCGGATAATGTTTCAACACCTTGATAAATTCTTTTGCGAACATTCGCTTTTGCCCCTGAAAAGGAAGAGGGGCTGAAAGATACTGTCTTCTCATTTGCTTCTGGTTTAAAAAAGGATTGCAAAAATCCCCTTTTTATCCCTATTGACTAAAGAAAACGACCGTAGCATGCTGCACGAGGGTTGCAGCGATTCTTATACATTGAGATCAAAACGGACCCCTTCCTCCCCCGCCAGCAACCGGCACGTCTTGTCTATGTTATTCTCGTAAATGTGCACGTTTCCCAGGTTCAAGGTGATCGACTTCAACGGCAGGTCAATCTGCCGTGCGATCAGGTACAAATGGTATATGTCAGCCGGAAGCCCCAGGTTGGCATCGGAACTGCGCTGGTAAGCAGACAGCACCAGGCCGTCATCTTCTATCTGGAACTGCACCAGGCTAAGGCATGGCACTTGATTGCTTTCGGCACCGGTCTCACCCAAAAACAGCACATAATTCTTACTACAACGTTTCTCCCGGTTTATTTTCTCTATCAGAGACGGTAATCGCTCAAAATAGGTCGGATAACTGTTTATAAGGATACTTCCACAATAATCCCACCAACTTATACCGGCTTCACGGTATTTCTCTACCGACCTCTCCCCCTTCATAAACAATTGAAGCTCATCACGAAGTTTCCGGCGGGCAATATTATGCCCCTCGAATATGTCCAGCAAGTCCAAAGGGGACAAGGACAATCGTTCGTTCAGGAGGTATCTAATGTTTCCTTTCTTGTTACTTTGAGTCTTTCCCCGGCCAAGTATCTTGTCCAGGATCATGTAATACTTGTTCATGGCTGATTCTTTTTGTTTTGCACGAGTAAAGATAGCGGAATCTCCCTCCTACCCGCCATGAATTACATGCTTCACACTGTAAGCGGCTTGCAGTCACTTTGGAAACGTTTTATCAATCCGTAGACCTTGCGCTCGGATATACCGTACCGTTCTGCAAGTATCGCCACGATATACGTCATTTTTTCACCTGCCCTGAGTAGGTGAAAATAATCTGTATACAGATTGACATACCGGACATCTTCCAAACGGATACCGGATTCTAAAAGCCTCGTCAATAACTCACGATTGAAGTTTAATATCTCTATCACTTTCATACAAACAAAAATTTAGTACCTTTGCATCATCTCACTTACAAATGCGCATTCTTTGCGCAAATAATAAACCAAAAAAAGCCCATAGCGCGGCAGAGGGTATATGCCCCCGGTCGTGCGCTATGGGCGTTTTTGGTTAAAAGTAGGTGAGATGATTTTTAACAGGCCGGGGGCTTTTTTTCTATCCCTTCCCCCGCAGGGATTCATCCATTACCCGGCTTCATACAAAGCCAAGTCTAATGCGTCCTTTTTCTTCCATCCTTCAGACAACGCATCTTGTATGTGCTTCATCGCTTTCACGTAGAAATCCTGAAGGTCTGAAACCGTTTCAAACATCCTGTAATACGGCTCATCATCCGCACCCAGCTTGAACGTCACTGGCAGGTTCTGCCCTCCCGTTTGGACGGCAAGATCGTATGCAGCTTTGTAGTTGAACTGGTTCTCGCTTGATAACCATACCGGAATACCCTCGTATATGAATCCCGAAAGGATGGCCTTGTCAGTCTCCCGGTTATACCAAGCCGTAACCGTTGACCGTATCTCCTCGTCGGTCGGCTTATGGTTAAACTCCTCTTCCATGTAAGAAGCGGAATCGTCTTCCTTCTTTTGCACGTCCCAGCGGATGCGCCACTTGTTTTTGACCGGGTTCGTGCATTCCAGCAGCGATACACCGGCACTTCCTTCTACTCGTTTCATGTAAACACGTATTTGGTTCTACCTTTGCCAAACGTTTCCGTCTTGATGGTTGTTTCAAACGGAAAACCGTCCGGCATTTCCCTTACCTGTGCAAGGATGTTTTTCATTTCTTCCGAATTAGTGAAAAACTTCTTGGACTCACCATTCTGCTCGATACTCACGATACAGCGGTCCTCGCCTTGTTCTGTCTTGATTCCCGTTTCAAAGTCTTTCACTATGATAGGAAGGTTTACCAGTTCCCGGATGCTTACCACAGTGCCGGGAAAACGTTTCTTGCCGTCCTCCGGCTTATAGGAAACGTTCAAATCTTTAAATGATCTCATTTCTTTGCCTGTTAATTTTTTAAACAACATATTACAGTCTGCGTGACCGGCCATGCCATAGAAGCTGGCAACCAGCTCACGCCGTCTTCTTCTCGATTTTACCTCGTGCATTTTTCGGGCAAATTTCTGCTTGATACGCTTCCTGAGCCGGACATGGTCCGGAGCATAAATCACGTACCCCAAAAAGTCAATGCCCTCACCCACCGGGAACACCCTCTCATTTGGCTTTATGGAAAGCCCGATAGAGTTTATCCGCTCATGGACGGCATCACGAATCTTCCACAATTCCTCTTTCGTTTTACCGAGCACGACACCGTCATCACAATAGCGGTAGTAATAACGGATACCGTACTTATCTTTCAAAAAATGATCTAAATAAACAGACAACAACAAATTGCCCAGTCCCTGTGAACTCCTCAGGCCGATACTGATACCCTCAGGCATCAGCCGGACAAAGTTATCCAGCATGGCGATGAGCTTCCTGTCCTTGAATATCCGGTTCACGCAATACATCACGAAATCTTGTTTCACGCTTTCGTAGAACTTCTTGATGTCAAACTTATAACAGAACCGCGTGCCTTCCGGATCTTCTTTCATATCACGGCGAATATACGCCATCAGATCGTGCGAGCCACGTTTTTTGATGCTGGCCGAAGTGGTTCGGATAAACCGTTTCCTCAAACGCTTGTCTACGATGGTCATGATAGCGTGTACGGCGATACGGTCTCTCATGCTTAGTACCTGAATACGCCGTAACTTACCACCTTCCACTATATCCCGTTCATGATAATCTTTCACCCGGAAACTTCCGGATGCGATCGATGCGGTCAGTTCATCCAATACTTCTTCCTTATGCGCAAGCAGGTAACGCCCTTGGCGGCTACGCTTTCTTTTAGTGCCGCGAAGGACTTGATCAAAGGAATCCTCCATATTGGACGGTTCTATAATCTCTTCTATTATGTAACCTTCTCTACGCATATCATATCACATTACGGCCACACGGCCTTCAATCTCCCGGGCCTGACTTCTTCGAGCCTTGCGGCCTACCAAACTCTACCCGACGCTTGATTTCTCAGTTTTCCAACCCTTCCGGGCCGCTGTTACTGGGGCTTGTTCCCCTCGGCTCCACGGTGGGGACAAGTCCCCGGTGTTGTACGCCGATTTTAATTTCCTTCGATTGTTGTTCAGACGGGAACCGATATTCGAGTTCGAGTTCGAGGCATCGTTATTCGCATTCGCGTACGACACACCACCATTCGCATTCGAGTTATTGTACCCACGAAAAACCACACGGCTTAAAGGAAACGCCACCCTTTGGAATACAAAGGTATTATTTTTCATGCGGAAACACTGTTGATATTATATTTTCGACGGGCTTACGCCCGTTTTCGTTCGCTTCGGATCACACAAACGGGAACGAGAACGCTTTACGTTTTGTCGCTTCGCTCCCGTTTTCGATCATGCCTTTTCGACTATCGCCTTGTACGCTTCCACGCTTTCCGCTTTGACGATCCGACCGCGGAAGGCCAGACGCGAGCCGACACCCGCAACCGTGTGCGAAGCATCGACATTCGCACTCGCATTCGACACACCGCCATGCGCGCTCGCATTGTAGCACCCGCGATAGACCACACGGCTGGCTGCGGTAGGTATGTAGTATTTATCGCAATAATACGTGCTGGACGAACCGTTTGCGGTTCCCACTGGTATCACGTCCATATACTTGCCATGGGCGACACCCGTTATCCACTGGTCGCTCGAGGTCTTGCCTTTCACCATACGGGTCGTACCGTCCGGCATCCAGATACGCCACTTGCCCTGGTTTGCGCTGTCATTGGGTAAATCTACGCCGTCCATCATGTCGTACTTATGCCCGTAGATATCCTCATAGCCCAGACAACTGATATTGTTTACCTGAGTCACGGTCGGAGAACCATACTCGTCCTGCCCACGATACCAAGCGTACTGGTGGATAGAACCGTCCACGATGGAATTCGTGATCTTGTCGTTTATTTTATACGCTTCATCATAACCGATCGTATCCTGCATGCCGTAGCCCGCCGTACCGCCCGTGATACGATTGTTCGTATGCTGACCGCCTCCGCACTGTTCCTGGCTGTCACGACGGCCATATCTTGCGTAAAACAAGTTCGCTATACGGGAGTGCATCAACGCGTCTATCTGTTGCATACCGCGCTGAACCGAGTAATAATGAAAGTCGATCCAGTTCATGCTGGCCGTCGTGGAATTACCCGTTACGCATGAACGCAACTTGCTACCCACCACACTGCTACCCACCACGGCGCAAAGATGTTCCTCGTTGGCCACCCAATCGGGCTCCATATCCTCGATCTTGTCGGAGTTGGAAAGAACGACCTTGTCGAACTCGGCCGTGTTCAAGATCGAGAAGTGCAAGGCCGTGGCGTCCTCCGGAACATCCGATATCAAGTACATGCCCGCCTCGAACTTCAAGCCGATCGTTGGAACCACGATGGTTTTGACTACGTTTCCAGAGCCGTCTACAAATAGACTGCCGACCAGACCCGTGCCGGGAACACTCGGAAAACGCACACGCTTGTAACCTTGCACATCCACCTTGCAGACCGAATAAGTCTTGTCCGTGCTATAAGAATCCTTCAACGTGGGCTTGCCACTCAGTAGTTTGCGTTCCGCCAAGTAGCCGTCCTTGGTCTCTTTTATATCATCCAGTGTCAAAACGGTTACTTCGGGGATGGGAGGCATATCGTCGGGGCCGTTGGAACTGTAACAGCTGTAATATTTCTCGTTCAGGTAGTCATTGACACCTTTCGACCAAAAGAACGGTTCGTACATCATCCAGTCGCCCTCGCTGCTGTCAAGTTTGGCTGCGCTGCCATCGTAGTATTTATTACTGCTGGTATCATCCAACGGACAATAGGTCATCTCGCCGTCCGGATTGTTCACGTCAACCGTCTGGCCCGCCATCTCCACTTTACGGCTCGTGGGCTTTTTCGTCACCTTGGCAAGCACACGGTGGCGCTTCTTGAGGATCGCCGCCACGTGGGCATTCATGACGTAAGTATTGCCATACTTATAACCGGTCTCGTTGTCCGGGTTGGAAATGTTGGCATCGTCCGGAGCGCTTTCGTCCGACTCGATGATGCTGTAGGCCGGTTGTACGATCTCCAGTTCCGGATACCGCTCACGATACCGGTCGGCCTGTTCGTCATCCATGTACTTTGTCAGGCAGAGCCTGCCACGCAATCCGGAATGCCGGTTGTCTATCGCTCCGGTGGAGGTATAGGTACCATAATCGTAGTATTTCCCGAGCAGCCTGCCGTCATCCTCCATATCGATGTCAAGGACAAAACGCTCCAGTTTACCGCTACCGTTCAACTTGGCCTGATGAAGACGTTCCAGCATGGCAAACCCGTCAATGCCCGGGCAACCCATGAACCGGTAGCCTCGCACGTTACCGATGCCATCCAGTACCAATCCGCTCTCTGCCAACCTGGGAAGATATTCCAGAAACAGTTCCTCTATCGTTTCCGGCAAGCATAACTGCACAACAGGCGCACCGGTGGCAAGTTTCACGCGGGTAAGCCCCGTGCCTCTCACGTCCAGCTTCTTCAACCGTCCCTGCCAGCTCAAGTCCAAGGTCGTCACGTTGCCGTTATCGCCATTCCGTGCCAGCAGGTTGTTGCGCATATTAAGCTCTTCCAGAAGAAGCATGCCGTTCGTCGAGGCCATGAATGAACCGTTACGATAACCGCTGGCTTTCTCCACGCTCATGTCAAGTTTAACCAATGAGGTAAGCAAGCCGAAATTGAATCCGATGGCGAACGCGTCCTCATGCCACACCAGCTCCTTGATTTTGGCCGCGCCGATAATCTTCAGCGGGTCGTTCTCACCGAAGGCACGGGCCAGCTGCAGGGAGTGGAACACGTCCGCATCCACCACGCCGCTGTCGGCCTGCACGCCGTTGCTGGTGGAAAGCTGCACACGGTACGGGATGGTCAGCCGGTACTGCATCGGCTTCAGTTTGTATGCCTTGTCCAGCGATGCCGTACTCTGGTAGAACTGGGCGCCCAGCGTAGAGACATAACCGTACTCCACCTGCTTCAGGTCATACCTGCGCTGGATGAAATAGTTACGGTGAGCTTTCAACGAACCCTTCAGACCGTAGATCTGCGGATACGTCTGTTTGGCACCGTCAGCCCCCACCGGCATCTCGTTCAGGAACGGATACACATACTTGAAGATGCCTGATTTGTTGTACAGCCGGCTGCACCACTTCTTCATCTGCTCGGTGTCGAAATGGTCAACTGCCTTCTGGATGCTGAAGGCACTCATGAAGCTGGTACCGCCGTTCACACCCCTGGTCATCACTTCTTCCAGCAGATTGCCCATATTGCCCAGTATCAGGTTCCACAGCCAGCTGTTGTGTCCCTGCATCACATAGGCACCGTCCCGCTTGGTCTGCCGGTTGTCATCATACTTCCCGGTCAGGAACGACTTGTTGTCCGAACCCAGCTGGCAGTCTCCGTCGTAATAGGTTATCCACCACATCACGCCGTCCCACGTCCGCACAAGCATGTTTTTCGCCAGCTGGTCCACACCTAGGTTGAACTGTACATACAGGTAGTAGGCGGCCAGGTTGGGAAGGTTGAAATACTTCCCGGCTTCCGCCTTGAAGGTCGGGCTCGCCCATTTGGCCGTCGGGAACTTGTTGCCGTCATCCTCATAGTCCACCCCGTCAAAGGTGTGCGTCTCCTTGTTATAGGTCAGATTCTTGCCGGCAGGCGTTTCCTTCACGCATTTATAGAGGAAACTCATCATGCGGTCAAGCGCCTTGTACATCTTGTCGTACTTGTCACCGGTGCCCAGGTGTTCCTTGATGTTCGGTTCTTCTTCGGCATCACCTCCGCCATCGTTCCAGAACACGTCTTTCGGATGGTTGAACTCGAAACCGCCGTCAAAGTTGAAATCCATGAAATCCGTATGGTCGGGCTCCGTGGACGGCAGCCAGCGGAACAGGCACAGGTCGTTCGAGTTGTTCAACGTCTCGATGCAGATGGGCAGGTATTCCTTCGGCCGGTCGCCGTTCGCCTGCAGGTAGTTCAGCGTATCACCGGTCCCCCACTGTTCTTCGCCGATGGTCTTGTCCTGGCCGAATATCGGGTAGCTGTCGCTCTTCTCGTTGTTCATGTTGTACTGGCCGTAGTAGGTCAGATCCTCATCCACGCTCTTTGCCACAAACAGGTCACAGGGCAAGCCGTCAATGGCCGAGCGTATGTCTTCCTTGCACGTATCCGCATGGTCGGCGGCATACTGCTGGGCAGGGGTCAGGATGCCCATTTCCTTCATGCCGTCATGGATGAACTTCGCGCCACCGGTGTTGGTGGTCATGGAGGAGTCCGAAAAGTCACACTTCGCACAGGCGAGTTTCGCCCCCACCGAGTTGTCCCGCAGTCGGAACAGGTTCTTCTTACCCTCCGTAGCTGTCGGGTTGCTCTGCTGCCCGTTACCGTCTATCTCGCCGTAGCTCATCCGTGCCGTGTAACCGCTGGCTGTCTTCTGGAAGTAGAAGCGCAGGTTCTTGCGGGCATAGTTCACCGAACTGGTACCCTGGATACGCAGATAAATGTCACGGGCTATCCAGTCCAGCGCCCGGTTCTCACCGTTGTAGAATCTAACTTCCCGGCACAGCTTGTTGGCCTTCTTGTTGTTCAGCTGGGCCAGCGCGTCCATCACGTTCAGCGTGTCGCTCTCGCTTGGCACCTCACTGCCCACGCTGCCCGTGCCTATCAGTACCAGGATCGAGTTCCGCCGCTTCTTCATCAGTCCCATCAGCTTCTCCATGCTCACCGTGTCCCCCTCGTTCAGCACGCGGTTGTCCTCATCCAGCGAGCGCACGCCCGGTTCCCCGTCGGCATCCTCCAGATGGTTGCGGTCCACGATGTAGTTGTTAAGCACCTCGTCCGAGGTCAGCGCCTTGTTATAGATGCGCACGCTCTTCACGTTCAGGTCAGCCCCCTCCGATTTAAACTCCAGCTGGCTCCGGATGTCGAAGTTCACCTTGTCCAGCCACTTCGAGGCGGCCGACTCCTCCCCGTTCACATAGAAGCCGATCAGCGTCCGCTGCTCGTTGGTCTCCACGTCCGGGTAGAACACGTAAGTGATACGGATATTCTTACCGGGTTCAAACTTCGTACCCACCGAGTCCTCATAGCGCAGGACCTGACCGGCATCCATCGCCTCCGTCACCACGCCGGTAAGGAACTTCGCCTCCTCCGGGGTCACCACCAGCCCGTAACGGTTGCCGTTTTGCAGGGTGCCCAGACAGGTGATCAGCTCCGCGTCGGTGTCAGTCACGTTGGCCGTGCTGTATTCTATCTCCAGCGTCATGCCCACGTCGCAGATGGCAAAACCCTCGGGCTTGTCCGCCTCATTGAACGGGCGATAACCGCCGTCTGCCGTCAGTGTCATGCCCGCACCGCCGGCCAGCAGCAGGCGGTCCTTGTGCCAGCCGCTTCCTGCGCCGTATTCGTTCACGCTCCACAGCACATCACGGAATTCCATCCGTTTGTCCCCGCTCACCCAGCTTTCCGGGTTGTTTTCCGTGTTGCTTCGCCCGAAGGCATCGAACGTGCACACGGCATCCGGTGCCAGCGTGGCTTCAATGTCGGGGTGCGATGTGGTGTTCACCTGCACCTCAAGCACGGCATCACCGCACGACACACGGTAATCCAGCGGTTCCACGTTCACGTTCGTCCGCCCGTAGCTGCCGGTCTCACCGCGCTGCAGCAGGTCTTCCTTCACCACACTGCCCCGGCTGGTCACTTTCACACGGGCCGTGTACGCATCCCTGTCATAGCCGGCATACGTGAAGTTCCACGCCGTGAACTGCTCTGCCTCCAGTACGGGGTGCTTCCAGTCACGCTGGAATCCTGCCGCCCGGTGGTTGAACATCATGCCGGCATAGGCCGTCACACCTTCCCCGGCTTTCAGCAGGGTCAGGTAGTGTATCTCGCTCACCACGCCGGAGTTCTCGTGCAGCGCATAGGCTTCCACCACGTTCATGCCCTCCCGCATTTCACTCAGCGCAACGGTGACGTTCTTCTGCTGGACACCGGAACCGGCTGACAGGCCAAGCGTATAGGGCTGCCCGCCGTTGATACGGTAGTAGATGTTCTTCTCGCCACTCGTTCCCTTAGCAGTAAATGGGATGTTCACGTCGTTCCGGTATCCCCCGTCAGCCAGTCCGTTCCCAACCGAATAAGTGGTACTTAGTTCCATAGCCACCATCGTCACCCTGGCGGTAGCGGTTTTCATCAGCGTACCGCCATCATAACCGGCCTGCGCCTCCACCTGCACGGTGTAGGTCGTGGCATCCTTCAGGTAAGGCGACGCGTCAAAAGTATAGCTCTGACCGGCCGTAACGCCGACAAACTCCGCATCCTGGAATTCCGAAAGGACCGTGGAGCCACGTTTTACGACCACCTTGGCCTTCAGGTCGCTGTAGCCACTCACCTCGCCGCCACCGGCCGTGCCCACGCCAACGGCATATCTCACCACGAAACCGGTCCCCAACGACAAATACTGGGAAGCGGGCAAGGAGGAACCCGAAGCATCGGTCAGGTCTATATTCACCACCACCTTGTCATCGTCCGTGTACTTGGAAAAGCGCACCTCCCTGTCGCTTTCCCCGCCTTCGCCATTCTTCTGCGTGACTGTCATCACGTACTGAGTGCCGTCCTCGCTGTCCGTCACGTCGATATTCGTCACGGTACCCACCAGCGAGGCGAACACCGCGCCGCTCGTGGGGGCTTTCGTCTCACCGGCGGCCAGCTCCTCCGTAGGGGTGGCCTTGTCATCAATACTTTTGATATAGTTCTCCACCAACCGGCCGCTCACCGGAAGATTACCCGTGGATTCGTCACCGGACCAATCGGTCTTCTGCATATCCAGACCGTCCTCGTCATACACTTTTTTCGCCATATCGTTATTCTTTAAAAGTTATTTCATCCGTTTCCAGCCATCCGTTCGGCTCCAGGGTTTGTCACCGCGCCAAAAGCCCGCGCCGAAACAGCTCCGGATGGCTTGCCAAACCAGCCTGGCCCCTATATAGACCGTCGCCACCACCCGTTCGCCTACACGGATGGCCGTCACCTCTTTGTTTCCAACACTTATCATACCTATTCCTCCTCGTAAATCAGGTAAATGGTCTTGCCGTCCTTTTCCGGGAGACTTTCAAACTCCTCCTCACTCATCTCCTTATGTTTGTAGCCTTGGGCTATCGCATCCTCGGCCTTCTTCGCGGCCGCCTCCGCCTTTGCCGCCGATTCACCCGCCGTTTGAATGGCCTTTTTTGTCTCCTGGGTGGCCGCTTCCATTTCCGGGGCCAGTTCCTCCACCCTTTCAGCAGCCTTGATCGCCCGGGCCGCCGCGTCATCGGCCGGCTTGCTCAGTAAGGTGATCGGGACGTTCACCAGCTTGTCACCTTTCTGTCCCGGCAGGGATTTGACCCCGCTCAGCGAGCCGACCGTCTCAAGGGATTCGACACTCTTGGACTCCGCCTTGACGACTTCCAGAATTTCCTGTTTTTCTTCTTCTGTAAATGCCATACCGCTACTCCTTTCTTTCTACAAGTTCATACACTTGCCCATAGCCTCCGGCTGTCAGACTCTCACCGCACACCTCCTTAATCAGGGTGACGTCTTCACTCTCCAAATCCAGCACGCCCCCGCCCTGGATGATACGCTGGCATAGGACATAAGCCTTGAACTTCTCGTCCCGGCCTACCGGTTTGTCTTTCCCGTAATTGAACAGGGCTTCCGCCACGGCGGTGGCGATGTTGTCGCCGCCAAGCTCGTTCCCGTCAAAGCCCCTGAATCTCCTGTTTAAGTCAACTTTCATATCTCTTGGTTTTAAATGTTTATTCTCCTGTATAGCCGACTATGATGCCGCCCCTCACGATAAGGCGTATTTTGTCAAGGTCGGGATTCTGGGCGGCACCATCCCCCCAGTTCACACCCTCGTTATACACGTATGTACCGTCGGAATTACGGCTCTTGATATACCGGAACCCTTTCGACGCGCAAACATCACTTATCAATCCGTTACCGGTGTCCCTTACATCTACCGGACCGACAAAGAACCCGGCATAGGTCATACCGCTGGCCGGGTAGGTTAAAGAGCCTGTCGATGCGTATATAGCAGCCCCACCGGATGTCGCCCCGACTGATTTTACACCAAACCGACCACTGGTAGCGCCATTGAAGGCCACGTCCACGATCCCCTCCGTCGAGGAACTCGAGACTCCCAGTTTCAAACTCCGGGAATCGTTACCGAAATAATCGCGGCTCTTCCAATACAGACGGCCGGACTCGATGGTAAAACCGCCTATCTTACCGCCACTTGCCTTGACAGTACCGCTGATATTCGCGTTCCGGGTCTCGATGCTCCCGTCCGTGAGGACCTTGAAATAGCCGTTAGCCGTAACAAGCCCCTCCAGCTCGATCTGGTCGGCCCGGATAGTGACACCGGAAACAAGGTTGCCGAACTCATCACGCTTGACATAGACCTTCAGGTCAGCGCTCTTTACAAGGCCGTTGCTTGTAACGCCCTCGGCGAACAGCCTGGAGAAATTGGCGGTAGTCACCAATCCTGATTTATTCCGCAATTCCCCGTTCTCATCGAAATGGACAGAAATCAGCCTGTTGTATTTGGCCGTCGTGATAATGGAGGATGCCTCCAGTACATTGCCATTCGAATCAAAATTAGCGGCGGCGATCTTGATCATCTTTTCCGACTGGTCAAAGAACGTGGCGTACTTGTACGCCAGGGCATCCGTCCGGTCGGTCGAGAATACCAATAAGGACACCTGGATAACACCCGTGAACGACAGCTTGAAGTCACCGGTCCCGTTCCACAGCCCGGAATGGTTGAATACCTTCTCCCCGCCGACCGACAAATCACCGTCGTAAGCGAACATGTTGAAATTCTCGTATCCGTTCTTGTTGGTATTGACAAACTCGATACGCAGGTGCCCGGCCTCGATCACCTTGTAATGGAAGGACAGGTAGACATAGCCCGGGATACGGAGCCCGTCCCCGTTCAATTCCTTAAAATCGGGGATCGTGCGAAAATCCCCGTTCTTCTGCATGATGTAGCTGTTAGTGATCCGAACATAGGGGACCTTGCCGGTCTTCACGACCTCCACGTTGCCGTTTTCGCTCGATGACAACAGTTTGTTACCGGCAAGAATCCACTTGCCGCCGAAAGTCAGGAACGCAGCCTTGTAGCCGCTGATCCATTTACTCATCCCCTCGGTAAACGTGGTATTGTCGAAAAAGCTCTGCTCCTCCCTCACCTCGTTACGCAGGCCCTCCACGGCGGACTGTATCTTACCCTCCGTGATCTCAAACCTCGTCAGGATATCCTCGCCGGTCATCAGCACAAACGTCCCTTTGAGGTACACGTTGTCGCCATAAAGACCGTTCCCGTGCGGCTGGTTATTCGCCGGGAAAGCGCTGTCCTTGATACCGTCGAGATTACCCACCCGGCAGCGCAAACAGCCGTTGAAGTTTTTCGCCATCACGCCATCCAGTATGTCAACACGTGGCTGGCCGTCCTCGGTGGCCGATATGCTGATCAGGTTCTGCCGGAGCGGGTTTTCCGTGTTACCCATCAGCACGCACTCATCACCCGCCTTCGGTTCCGTTCCGACAAACTCCCTCTGGGGTACCGTTATCCCTTCCGTGTCGCCTTCCGACACTTCCACCCAGTAACCCCGAATCTCCGCCCCCGTAAAAACGGCACAGCGCATCAGGTCATGCGCCACGAACGTGTTCTCCTGCTCAAAGGTGATACGGTAATTGTTGCCCTCCCTGGTCACGGTCTTGATCTTTCCATTAGCAGCGGAAACGATTAACTGACCACCCACGCTACGCACCTTCTCGATCAGAAGTTCCATAGCGACCAGCGTCTGGCGGACGGTGATCTTGTCAATCGTAAGGTTGCTGAGTCCCGTTATTTTATCTATCCATAACTGCCAGCCCTCGCCGAACATACCGTCCACGAAACGGGTACTGCGGAGCAATTCCCGGATAACAGCCGTCAGAAACTCGGCGTTCCCGTCGCCGTCAATATTGCCCCCGGATTCACCGGCTTTGTAATTGCCAAAATAAACCCCTTTCAAAAAACCGATCACCTCGGCTGCGGTATCCCGATGGCGTTTGCTTAGGAACTCCCTCTGGCTTCTTTTCGCAGAGAAAAGGTTGTTGTCCGTGGGCAGAGTGTTGTCGAAGCTCCGGATAATATCGGGAAGCCCGGAACTTTCAGCCTTGGCTTTCGTATAGCTTTTCAATTCCCCTATACTGTCGTTTACCCTGTCAAATTTCGATATCTGCAGGGCGTCGCTGATCTCCAGGTCCATCTCCCCGGGAAGGTTTACCCTGCGGGTGATCTTCGTAATGCGGCTCCTGCGGTAGCCGTCCTTGGGGAAATACTCGGCACTCTCCAAGCGCACACGCCGGCCGACAAACAAATCGACTCCCTGCTCCTCGATCCACACATGATCGGTCGGAGCCTTGTAAGCGGCGATATCCAGCCAGTGGTCCTTGTTGTATTCGTCCACCGCAGTCGCAAATTCCTCCTCTGCCAACCGGTAATATTTATCCGGCATCCGGATATTCCAAAGGACATAGGTGTCCCCGGCCTTCGGGACGAGCTTGCCGCCCGGAAGCTGCGTGTCATCGCCGTAAGGCCAAATCGTGATGATCTCGAACTCACGGGTCTCGCTGTCATAGTTTACTTCAAAGAAATGGTCATCGGTCTGCCCAAGCCCTGCAAGGTCTCCCGTTTGGAACGAAACCCTCTTGGTCTCACCGGTCAACTCATAATCGTTCGGATCGAAATCCATCCCGCCGTCCTTGAAGTAATAGACGGTAAAGGCCTTGCCCTCCTCGTCCGTCACCTCCTCGCTCCGGACACTGCTTACCGTACCCACCCGCCGGGGATAGATGCCGCTGAAGGCGGCCTGCTCGTAATGGTCATAGATACCGTACTCGTCCACGCCCACCTCCACGTACTTCTTTTTTCCGGGGAGCATCAGACGGGGGCTGCCGTACTTCTCGGCGTCGATGTTCCGGCTGCTGCCGATCGGAAAAAGGCGTGTGTAGAACTTCGCCGTATTGCTCGTATCCCGCTCCAGGGAGGTCAGCCCCTTGCCATATCCCAACGTGATCTCCTCGCCGTGTTCGCAACGGCACACGTTCACCGTCTGCCCCTCGACCCACCATTCGGCCTTGCCTCCCACCTTGCCGGCGATCTCCTTCAAAGCCTGGTCGCAGTACATGCCCTCATAGTCGATCACGATAAGGTCGGTACCGTCCACCTGCCCCACCTTCCAGTCGGTAATGTTACCCATGCCGTCGTTGATGGCCTTCACTACCATCGCCACATGGTCACGGGGCGTGGCCGTCAATGTAAACAGGGGATTGGTGTCGCCGTCCGTTGTCTCCAGCACAAGAAAACGCCTGATCAGGCTCTCGATACCGTACAGCTTCAGGTTATACTCCCACTCGCTCCCGCTTTTCTCTTTCGGGGTGTACCGCTCCGTCAGCCAGTACCGCTCGCCCATGTAGTCCGTGAAGTCGCCTACATCAAGAGGAATATGGGCATAATGCGTGAAGGAGAGCGCCAGCACGTTGTCACCCTGCACCTCCTTGCTCTGCGTCGAACTGTCACTTGCGGCCACATCCGCACGCTTGGCCCCGGCTTTATCGTATATCGTTAAAAGCATATTCGAATCGTCTTTGAATGGTTATATAATCGGTACCGGCTCGCGGAACTTCACCTTGAATTTCCCGGCGTGGACCCCTTCCTTCCACAAATAGGTCAGCGGGGTGAACTTCGGACTGTCCGTGTATTTCACGTGCAGGGTCAGATCAAGCTGGGGAAACGCGATGTCGAGCCACCCGTCTTTCCCCTTCTTCAGGAAATTGATGAATGCGAAGTATTTTTTCAGCCATCCCGCCTTTGTCTTGTTATATAGGGCAAAGTGCAACGTCACGTCACGCGCCTCGTTCCTCGGGGTAAGCACCGCGCTGTATTTCTCCCCGTCCTCCTCCCGTATGTCCACGGCCGTCTCCTTCTTCGTCTTGCTCGGGGTCAGGATCGCCGAGAGGTTATCCATGCCACCGCGCCGGTCCTCCACCAGGAACACGCCGTATTCCGTCCAGATGTCCGTGCCGTTCACCAGTACCAGCCCGCCCAATATATCTGCCATGTCATTTCACTTTTAGTCCGTCACGTATCATTTTCCTTATCTCATCCTTTATCTCGCCCAGGTGTCCGGCGCTCACACCGGTGTTCTCGGCTATCCGGGCCAGATGCCCTTCGGCCGTGTCCATCTTCTCCACCACGCTTTCCAGCCGGTCGTCCATGCTGCTCCAGTGCTGCAGCCCGCTGGTGAACATACCCTCCAGCTTCGTGCCCTGGTCCTGCGTCATGGCCGTATAGCCGCCCGCTTTCGCGCTCTGGCTCGTACCGCCCTGCTGCGTCTTGTCATAACCGGTGGCTGCCGCCAGGTTGTCACGCAGGTCCACCGCCTCTTCCACATACTGCAAGTATTCATCGGCCAAAGCCTTCCGCTCCGCTTCCGTCAGGTCGTTGTCTTCCATCGCCTTGCCAAACCGTTCCCACCAGCCCTTCAACTTCTCGCTGTACATCTCACCGATCTTGTTGCTCAGCATCGCCCGCATGAAGTACTCGGATATATCCTCCGCCGCCTCCTTCGCGCCATACTTCATGTCCATCAGGTTATCGATAAAGCTGCCGTACATGCCATCGAACGAAATGCCGGTAAGCCCTTCGTACAGCCGGTCGGTCAGTTCCTCCAGCTTTCCGGCCTGGTCTATGTAGTCATCAAGTTTCTCGGTAAGCCGCCCGCCGTAACCGCCCTTGCCCGTGTCCTGTATCTGTGTCCACATGTCCACGTTGCTTCTGAGGGCCTTCATCTCCTCCGGACTCAGGCTCCACAGACTGCCGTCCCACTGGCGGCCGATCTGTCCGCTCAGCTTGTCTATCTGTGCCTGGGAAAAACCATCCCAATAATAATTCCAGGAGCGGTGGCTGCCGTGGTAACCGGCCTGCGCCATCGCCATCTGAAGGTAGTTCGAATCCGTCTCTTGCTGCATCCGGTAAGCATCGCGGTAAGCGGCTACGGATTTGGTACCCTTGCTCTGTTTGATAGTGTCGGTCAAGTCCTCAATAGAAGTCTGAAGCATTTCGTTCCGGCTGGTCAGCCGGTCCATCGTGGCCTGCACCTCTTTCGCGTTACTTCCATTCCAGTTGATGGTGCCGCCTAAACTGAACAATGTCTTCACTGCGCCGCCTACCGCCTTGATACCGCCGGTAATGACACTCATCGGTTTGGTCAGGTCGATGCTTTCCAGGCCGTCCAACGTCTGCCCCAAACCTTCCAGGTATTCGCCCATCCATTCCGGCGGATCGATACCGAACTGTTCCACCAGTCCCAGCAGGTCTTCTGCCGCTCCCACGTATTCCTTCACCTGCCCCACGCTGCCGTGCAGGGCATCCGTAGCCTCGGCCAGTGCCCCCTGCCTCGCGTTTCGGGCGGCATCCAACGCGGCCCGGGCGTTCTTCTGCTCGGCTTCAGTCCCTTCTTCCACGGCCTTGTTATAGGCTTCCTGGGCCTCCTTGACGGATAAGGTCGTGGATTTTACCCGCGACATGGATGATTCCAATGCCGCAAAGGGATTGCGCTCGCTAAGTTTCCTGTCGATGGCGTCAATGGCACGTACCAGGTCTTTCAGGCTGTCCGGCTGCAAGTCCTTCTGGGTATCGATATATTCCTTCAGACGGGTACGGAGGGATTGGAGGCTTTCGGAGGATACCTTGTCGAGGTCCCCGAATACGGCTTCCCAATTCAATCCGTCCTTCAATTCCTTCAGATCAAGACCGGCCATTTTTTCCTTCAGTTCTTCCTGAAGTGTTTTCCGACCGCCTTCCGTGGTAGCTTCCGCGATACGTTTTTCATACTCCTTGGTAATGGCCAGTTTCTTTTCTTCATAGCTCCCATATTCCGCCAGGTAATCACGCATGGCCTGGGCTTCTTTTTCCCTCTCATCTTCAAAAATGGCAGCAAGAGCCGCGCTCCGGTTCTCATCGTTGGAGTCGCGTGCGCCGGCAAGGGCATCCCTCTGACCGGGAGTCAGGCCATTGCCACCGGTGGAAACACCGGCTTCCTTGTTTTCACGTTTCCATTCAGCTTCCTGACGGGCTATTTCTTCTTTTCTCTTGTTATAGTCGTATTCGATCTGTGCCAGTTTCTTTTCAGTGCCGTCTTTCATCCGGTCTATCTCCTCTTTCCGATTCTCGGCCTGGAGTGCGGCAAGTTCCTGCGCCAGCCTACGCTCTGTAGCCATACGCTGCCTGGCTTCCGTTTCCGTTTTTTTACCGGACTGTTTAGGATCGGAGTGTCCGCCGATATTTCCCTTCCTGGCGGCTTCGGCAGCTTTCCTCGTTTCCTCCTCCGCCTTCTTCAGATAACCGTCACGCTTGTTCTCCGCATTTTTCAGCAGGATATCATAAGCCTCCTGATCATGTTTTCGGATAGCCTCCTGCGCGTCATACACCTGGCCGACTTCCGCCATATTGCTTTGTATCAAATACTGCCCTATCTTTCCGAAGAATCCCATAGCACTTTCAGCCTCTTCCGGTTTCTGGGCCTTGATCTTGTTTACTTCTTCGTCAGCTTCGGCCGCCTTGCTGACCAGATTCTGGACGTTGGCCTGATGAAGCAAGACCTGCACGTAGTCCTCGCTCTTTTGGGTAAGGGTATCGTACCACTCGGAAAGGGTTTTATAATAACCGAAACTTTCCCCGTATTTGCGGTTCAGTTCCTCCACCTTCGCCTTTTCCTGCTCCTTGCTGCCGGTGAAGTCCTTTATTTCACCGATAACCGATTTCAGTTCAAAGCGGGTACGCACCATCTGGGCGCGGCCGTCCTTCTCGATCTCGGTCATTTCCTTCAACGAGATGTTGAATTCGTCCACGCCTTTCTTGGCGCTGAACAAATCCTTCGTCCACTCCACGATCTCGTCACCGTACATCACAAGCAGCATGATGCCGGTCGTAAGTGCCGTCTGCCAGGAAAAAAGAGAAGAGAGTACCTGCTTCCATACCGGCGTGCCTTTCTGCCCCGACTTCCGCAGCTCGTCGTATTCCTTACGGGCACGGGCCAGCTCATCGGTGAATATCGGCAGGTTGTTACTGATGGCCAGAAAGAACATCTGCGGTCCCATAGCCAACGAGGGCATTTCACGGGCGATCTGCTGGATACTGTTGTGCAAGCCGTTAAACTGGCGCTGCGCGTTAGGCATGTCTGAAGGCGTGACCTGTACGGTTTCCGATTCCGCCTGAAGCTGTCTCAACTTGCCACGCAATTCCTCAAGCTGCTTTTCCAGCGCGTGGATCTGGGCGATGTTGGCGCTCTGGTCCAGATTGGGGGCGGCCGTCTCACCGGCAAGGCGCAGTCTTTCCAGTTCCGCCTCCAACACCCTGACGGTGTTACGAAGCTCCAGCGCCTCACGCTCGGCCTTGTCCATGCCGGGCGTAAGGCCGTCCTTCATCAAAAATTCAACTTCTACAGGTTTCATTCCAGTCTGCTTTGAAAAAATCCTACAATATCGTCCGCCTCGTCCTCCGCGCTACGGTCCGTTCCCCGGCTGCCTTCACCGCCGCCTTTCTTCCGCCTCACATACCGGGGCGCGTCACTCAGCATCATGATCAGCGTCTGGTAATTCACCCCGTCAAGGATGTAATCCACGCTCCAGCCGGTCGCCGATGCAATCTGCCATACAAATCCAAAGGGGCTATGGGAACCTTCATACTCTGTCCTTAACTCCCCTTCCTTTTCTGGCTCAGTCTCGGCTTCATCGGGTTCGCCCGATCCACCGATCTGATAATACGCATAAAATCCTTCGTGCCTATCAGACGCTCGAACGTCCGGAACACGGTCACCAGGAATCTCCAATCGACAAGCTCCCGGAGTATCCATGCCGTCAGTCCTATGCCTACACGCCGAGCCACGCAACCCCGGCATACCGTATAAGCCAACATCCGGCTGATACCTTTTCCATGTTTGGCTACAAAGGCCATTTCCTCCGCTTTGTCCTTCGGTTTCCAGCCGGGTGCCACACCCAGTTTCAGATACTCCCTGGCCAGCAGCATCTGACCCCGAAGCCGGGGACGCTTCATTATCACACGCAGTTCCAAGGGACGCTTCTTAAAGGGGACGCTCCACCTTTTAAGAGGAACGGACACGCCACCGTCCAGCAACGCGTCCGCACACTCCATTTCTATCAGTTGCTCCAACCGGTCGTCCATACGCTAACCCTCCCCGTCCGAGGTCTGTACTTCCGCAGCGACCGCGGCTTCCGCCGCCGGTAGCTTGTACTGTTTCCACTCATCGGGAAGGGATTCAGTGTCAAACACACCGTAAGGCTGCGAACCGTCTTCCGGCATCGCCACCTCCAATGTACACTCGATCTTCGCCGTTTCTGTCAGGGTCAGCTTGCCGCCCAAATTGGAGAGCAGTGTCGCGTTGGGCATCAGGATGCTCTTCCCGGACACAAGGGCAAGTTCCCAGGGACCCTGCATCACCATCGCGGTCGAGGGAGCCGTCCAGCCCACCGGGGTTTTCTTTTCCGTGTCCTCTTTTTTGTAATGAAGAGAACCGCCCAGCAGTTTGTGCAGGTTATCAAAGTCCATCTGGATCACATTGAACGTCGGTGCTATGCTACCGTTCGACTGGGCTATGACCAGTACCGGGGCACCGGGCACCTGTTCCGCCTCGATTTTCGCCGCCTCAGGTTTCTGGCCGCCCAAGTCAAAGGAGCCTTTCTCGATATAGCCCACGACAAAATCCTTATATTTCACGGCACCGATGCCGTACATGAAATTCTTATCCGCCATCTTTCTTTTGTTTTTGAATTAATATTACCGCTAAAACGCATATCAGTATTCCAGCCCCGAAACCATATAAGAAGATTTGAACGGGGTTCGAACGCTGTTTTACCTCCGCCTCGTACAAATCCGCCATTTCCTTCCAGGCTTCCCTGTACGTCTCGGACCTGCCCGCATAATACTCGACCAGGATTTGCAGACTGTCGCAGCTCGCGTGCACGGCGATCACGTCTCCGTCGCGGCTTACCGACACGTTCGCCTGCCCGCTCTTTCCGCTATACGATGCCCTGGGGGGCAGTCTCATCAGGCTGTCAGCCGGTATCACCAGCCGTACCTCCGACTTCGGAACCGCCTCCGTCCGTACAAGGAGGACTTCTTTGGCCAGACTGTCCACCGCCATCCGATTCGCCTCCGTCCGGGAGGTCTCCTTCACAGTCTTTCGGGTGCTCGCGCAACCGGAAAAGCACAGGACAATCACCAGAATGCTTGCAATTGCCGGCATCACCGATAGCCTTGCGAAGCCGGGCCATCTCGCGCTTGGTAGACCCAAACTCCTTCTTGGTCGCACGCAGTTCTTCTCGGGTCTCATTCAATTCCTTCTTTAATGGTTCAACAATATTATCTATCAATATCCGGGTGGCTTGCTCAGTGTTGTCAATCCGGACTGTCTCGGCCTCGGCCCTCGCCTTCTCCGCCTCGGCATTCGCCTTGCGGACAGTCGCCTTCAGCGTGAGAAGCCCGATGACAGCCGCCAATAAACCGCCGCCCAGTACCAGGTTGAGTATTTCACTAAGCTCCATCTCTGATACCCGTTTATGACTTGCTTTCCGATTTCTTGACTATAAGGCCGATAAGCCATTGCACCAGTCCCGTGTCCGCGATCCCGTTCGCGACAAGGGACGCACCGAAACCGTAAAGCAGGGCTATATACCACTGGACATCCGACACAAATCCGGCATCCAGCCACCACAGCAACATGGCGCCCGCAATACCGACGCACCAGCTGACAATTTGGGTTACCCAGCCTTTCATATTCGGAAACAAGCCTTTCAAGCCTTCCGTCAATACTACCACACCGGCCGCAAAACCGGCAAACGTGCCAATCATCGTGTCATAATCTGTAACCGGAACATCGGCCACTTGGGCCATTACTGCCGACACCGTTCCAAGCATCAGCATCAAAAACAGCATAATTCGTTTCATTTCTTTCTTCTTTTTTTATTGGTTAATACCGATTTCTTTAAGCCATTTCTGTACGTCAAAACTGGGGCAGGCTTTCGCCGCCAACTCATTGTGTCCTACAATACGAACATCCGGAAAGCGGCGGTGGAAATCCTTCACATACTTCTCCAATGCCTTCTTCTGAGAGGCCGTACGTGTGTCCTTCGGAGTCTTGCCGTCAGCGGCACATCCTCCGGCATACACAATATGCCGGGAAACGGAGTTGTAACCCGCCGCACCGTTGGTGACTTCCCACGGGTCTACATTTGCGTCCTCGTTGTTGTCCACCAAACGCTCCACGCCGCCATTGAGGTGAAACAGGTCGGTGTAACCCACCTGTTTCCAGCCACGGCCGCCCTCGCTTACCGGGGCGGTGTGCCAACGGCGGATGTCCGCCGATGACACCTCACGGCCCTCCGCCGTGGCCGTGCAATGAATGACAAGGTATTTCAACCCAGCCATTACGCACCCCCTCCCTGCTTTTTGGCGGTCAGGGTGATTTTGGCCGTCTTACTACGATCGGCATCAAGGGTGAGGGTGATCGTGCCGGTCTTGTCGTTGCCGGTCGTGTTAGGCTCTGCAGTAACGGTCAGGTCCTCGTCCGTTTCCACCACCTTGAAACCTGCCGGAGCTGCGCTCGCTTTCCATTCACCGGAAGCCGTTACCGCAACCTTCTGCGTACCGCCGGTATTCTCGAACGTGAGGGTGGCCGGTTCTACGGAAATGGTTTTCTCCACGGCCTTGAACACGGGGTTGGTACGGGTATCCAGCACGACAGCCTCCTCGCCGAAAGCGATGTTCGTATCTGCTTTCATCAGCAATTTGAAAAAATACAGCTCACTGGCATTGGACACCTTGTCGATCTGGATCACGTCCTCGTCATCCTGCAAGTTGACAGCGGCGAAGAAATTGCCGTCCGCGTCCGGCGAGCAGAGGGTGGTCACAATCAGATCGTCCGGCCACGCGGAGAGCGTCTCGATGGTGATGCCCTTGTAACGCTTGCTGTTCACGTCCGTCTCGCTGGCGTTCTTGGCCTCCCGTTCGGTCAACTCATCGTCGTACTTGTCAAAATCGTTAACGCTCATGATAATGCGCAGGTTCGGATTGTTACGGATGGCCACGGGGATAGCCTTACGCACGGCCTTCAACTTCTCCAGCATGGTCGCCGGCTTACCCGATACGATGATAAGCTCGGTATCTTTCGTCATCTGTGTCAGGATACCGTTCATCAGATGGCCGTCGTCATCCCCATACGTGCCGTTGATAAAATGGTCACCCAGCTCGAACTTCACCTGCTTGGTCAGCTCGGCCAGCAGGGCGTTCTGTCCTTCAGGGGGCAGTTCGGCGAACACGAGGTTGCCCTTGGGCTGCCACTTGCGCCAAATCTGCTCGAAGGCGCGGGGATTGAACACGGTAAAGGCCATGAAGTCCACCGGGTCAAGGGATTTCTCCGAATAGTTGAAATTCCCCTTGGAATCCTCGATGCCCGGGTGTTCCTTACGTTTCTGCAACATCTTGCCGCTTTTAAGACGCGGCAGGCTGATTTTTTTCTCCACACCGGGAATGACCATGATCAGCCCCTTCTCGACGATCTCGTTCCCCGTGGCGGCAAGCGTCAGGATCTGCTCCAGTACCTCGCCGTTGTAATTGGTGTTCTTTACTACTATTGCCATTGTTTATCGGTTTAGTTTGTTCTTGATTTCCGACATGCGCTTGTCCCACGGGCTCTCGCCTCCCACTTCCACGCGCAGGTCAGTGGTCACTCTCTTTTTCGGTTTCAGGCTCCGAAGGGCTTTCTCCCCGTTCTCGCGGTCAGAGCTAAGCAGGTTCTCATACACCGGACGCGTGGTCGCGTCGATACGGCCGTCGGCCTCGGCATCGTCCAGCAATTTTTTCCTTGCCGCCTCGTCCTCCTCCTTGGCCTTGTCCGTAAAAGCCTTGTTCTCTTTTTTCAACCTGTCCACCTCGGCTGTCAGGCCGGGAACCTTTCCCGCCTCCTCCTCGAGCGCGTCCATCACGCGGAACACGTCCGAGTCCGTCGCGCAATCCTTGAAGCGCGGACGTTTCTTTACTTCTTCTAAATTCATTTGGGTATCGTTTAATGGCTGTTCAAGCCGGTTGTTGAATATGCGGTAAACCTGTTCGGGCGTACTGTCCTCCGGTACGGGATCGGCATCATAAACCCCGTCGATAAAACCCAGCGCGAGGGCCTCGTCCGCCTTCAGCCAGTGGTCGGCATCGTCAAAGTAACGCGCCCGGATATCCTCCACGCTGGTGCCCAGTTTCGGGGCGTACATCTCACAGAGGGTGTTTTCCAACGCCTCCACCTCTTCCAAACAGCGCCTGAGTTCCGTCTTGTTGCCGTAACAACCTCCAGAAACGCTGTGCAGCATCAGTCTCGCGTACTTGCTCATCTCGACGGGCTTTCCGCACAGGGCGATCACGCTGGCCATGCTGGCGGCGATGCCGTCCACATAAATATGGATATCCGCCTTGCTGCCGCGCAGGGCGTTGAAGATGGCAATACCTGTATAGACATCGCCGCCGTTGCTGTTTATCCTGACATCGATCCTTTTTCCCGATGCCTCCGCCTCCATGAGCTCGCGAACTATGGCAGCCGCCGTGACATCGCTGTATTCGCCGATGTCACCGTACAAAAGGATGCAGCAGGCGTCCTCACCGGGTATCATATTAAAAAAACGGTTCATTTCTCTATATCGCTTAGGGCGGGTTCCCGCCGTGTTTACGGTGCAAAAATGAAGGTATTTAGGGGATCAGGCAAATCGGATTTTTATCATACACGGCTTATAATGTTATCATTACGCTATAAAGCTGTATCATGCGGCAAGTTTTTTCCCGAACGTCGTTTTTTAGCCACCTTTGTCTAAAAAAAGACACTATGGCGGATAAAATGACTACCGGACAGCGCAAGGAATGGGCGAAACTGCTCTTCGTAAAGGAAAACCTCACGCAGGCGGAAATCGCCGAGCGGGTGGGGGTGTCGCGCGTCACCGTGAACAAATGGATCAACGCAGAAAACTGGGAACACCTGAAGGTATCGGTCACGATCACCAAGGAAGAACAACTAAAGAACCTGTACCGACAACTGGCCGAGCTCAACGGCAAGATCGCCCAGCGGGAACAGGGACAGCGGTTTCCCAACGCCGCGGAAGCGGATACCATCTCCAAGCTGGCGAACGCCATCAAGAAGATGGAAACGGAGGTCGGACTGGCGGATATCACGTCCGTGTTCGCCGACCTGCTCAAATGGTTGCGTACCTACGACGCGGAGCAGGCCAAACAGGTCTGCCCGCTGCTGGATGCTTTTGTCAAATCAAAACTCGCATAGGACATGGCAAAGAAAAGGCTTACACCACAGGACCGGATGGCATTGGAAGGGTGGAACGAACTGGTCGCTTCCATCCGGGAAAGCTCGGACATCAACCCGGCGGATTCCACCGCCGAGATCGAGGCCAGAAAAAAACGGCTGGAGGCGGACGACGAGGCATGGTTCCGCTACTACTTCGCGCAGTATTACACCTGCAATCCCGCCGACTTCCACAAGAGGGCGACACGGCGTATGATGGCGCATGAAAGATGGTACGAGGTCAGGGCCTGGTCACGAGAGCTGGCCAAGTCCGCACGCGCCATGATGGAGATCATCAAGCTGGCGCTGACCCGCCGGGTGCGCAACGTGCTGCTCATCTCCAACTCGCAGGACAACGCCCAGCGTCTGCTCCTGCCCTTCATGGCCAATCTTGAAGAGAACCAACGTATCATACAGGACTACGGGACGCAGAAAAAGCCGGGCGCATGGGAAACAGGGGAATTTACCTGCCAATCGGGATGTTCCTTCCGAGCCATCGGAGCCGGGCAGTCGCCCCGTGGTACACGTAACAAGAACTTCCGTCCGGACTGCATCCTGATTGACGATATAGACACGGACGAGGAATGCCGCAACCCGGAACGCATCAAGGCCAAATGGAAGTGGCTGGAAGAGGCGCTGATACCGACCATGTCCGTTTCCGGACATTACAGGGTGCTGTTTAACGGAAACATTATCGCGGCGGACTGCTGCATCACACGCGCCATCGAAAAGGCGGAGGAACTGAAGGCGAAGGGCATCGGGCATGTGGATGTCATCAACATACGGGGCAAAAACGGCGTATCCTCATGGCCCGAGAAGAACTCGGAAGAGGACATCGACCTGTTCCTCTCCCTGGTCAGCGCGTCCGCCGCCCAGAAGGAGTTTTTCAACAACCCGGTAGCCGACGGGGAGGTGTTCCAGGAAATAGCTTACGGGAAAGTACCTGCCCTTACGAAGTTCAAGTTCCTGGTCATTTACGGCGACCCCGCACCGGGCGAGAACAAAAGCAAAAAGAGTTCTACCAAGACAATCTGCCTCCTGGGTAAAATAAACGGACGTTTATACATTATCAAAACATTCCTCGACCGGGGATTGAACGCAGAGTTCATTCGGTGGTACGTGCAACTGCTGGACTTCGTAGGCGGACGATGCCCCGTGTACTGTTACATGGAGAACAACAAATTGCAAGACCCCTTCTTCCAGCAGGTGTTCCAGCCACTGGTCAGAAAGGTGCGCCGCGAGCAGGGCGTGGAACTCTACATCAGAGGCGACGAGGATAAGAAAACAGACAAGGCCACCCGTATCGAAGCCAACCTCGAACCGCTCAACCGGGAAGGGAACCTCATTTTTAACGAGGCGGAGCGGGACAATCCGCACATGAAGCGGCTGGCAGACCAGTTCCGGCTCTTCAACCTACAGCTTACATATCCCGCCGACGGGCCGGACTGCGTGGAAGGCGGGAACCGTATCATAGACCGTAAACAGCGCGACATGGAACCGGCAAAGAAGATCGCCCGAAGCGTGTTGCGCAAAAATAACAAGTACAGACAATGAGCCAATTTATCGAACTGACAGATTATGACGCCAGTATCCACCGCGAGATACTGGACGCGCTGACACGCGAGGACGAGTCCATCGTGGAGATATGCGAGGACCGTACGCTGGCCGAAATGAGGGGATACCTCTCACGGCGGTATGATTGCGACCGCCTGTTCGCCGCGACCGGTCAGGAACGCAACCAGCTGGTGCTGATGATGGCCGTGGACATCACGGTGTACCACATCTTCTGCATCCACAACCCGCGCAACATGTCCTCCGTCCGAAAAGACCGCTACGACCGGGCAAAGGAATGGCTGGAGGCGGTGGCGGACGGGAACATCAGCATCGACGGCGCACCGCTGCTGCCGCAGGAAGAACGCCGGACACGCTCCGGCTTTATCATAAAAAGTAACCGTAAACGTTCAAACCATTTTTAAATCATGGGAAGAAGAAAGAAAAATACAGGGCGCATCACCGTAGGCGGGAACTTGCGCCGGCCGGGCATCACGGGCACGCAGACCATCGTACTCACACAGCCCAGACGTTTCGGCATCGACATCTCCGACATGACGGCGGCCATCCGCGCCTTCGAAAACGTGGACTACTCACGCCGGTTCAAATTGTACGACCTGTACAGTGACATACTGATGGACACGCACCTGTCCAGCGTCATCGACAAAAGGGTCGAGGCCGTGCTGGCACTGGACATAGAGTTCCAGCGCGACGGGAAACCGGACGAGCGCATAAACGAGCAGTTGCAGTCGCCGTGGTTCCGGCGCTGCATCGAGGATATCCTTGCCGCCCGCTGGTGGGGATTCTCGCTCATGCAGTTCTACCGCGAAGGGCCGTGGATCAACTACGACCTGATCCCCCGAAAGCACGCCGACCCCGTGCGCCGCCTCATATTACGCCACCAGACCGACATCACGGGAACCCCGTGGGATGAATACCCCGACCTGCTCTTTGTCGGGGACAAGGACGATATGGGGCTATTGGCAAAGGCCGCGCCGTGGGTCATCTACAAGCGTAACGACATGGCCGACTGGGCGCAGTTCGCCGAAGTTTTCGGGATGCCCATACAGGAATACACCTACGAGACGGACGATGACGAGGCACGCCAGCGTGCCATCGAAGACGCGACGGGTATCGGATCGCTGGGCGTGTTCATTCATGGCAAGGATACGGAACTGAACCTCAGGGAAGCGGGTAACAAGAGCGGATCGGCAGACCTATACGACAAACTCTGCGAGCGTTGCAACAGCGAAATATCGAAACTGGTACTGGGCAACACGCTGACCACGGAAGCCTCCAAGACCGGGACACAGGCCCTGGGCACGGTGCACAAGAAGGTGGAGGACAAAAAGCTGAAGTCGGATTGCCGTTTCCTGCTGAACGTGCTTAACTACGACATGACCGACATCTTCCAGAGGGTGGGTATCGATACGGCAGGCGGAAAATTTTGTTTTCCCGAGCAGAAGGAAACGGACACGAATACCGAAATGACTGTCCTCTCCACCCTGAAAAGGGACTTCAACCTGCCCATCGATGACGATTTTCTCTACGAAAAGTTCGGCATAGAGAAACCGAAGAACTACAAGCAGCTGAAAGCGGAAGCCGCCCAAAAGACACAAACACCGGCCTCGCCCGTTCCGCCGGAAGGCAAAAAAGAAAAGCCCGAGGAAAAGCCGGACAAAGAGGATGAAGCCCCCACGGGGAGACAGAAAAGGAACTTCATGGCGTGGCTAAAGAATTTTTTCGACCACGCCCCGCACAAAGACGGGGCGGCTTTAAACTGGTAGTCGACACTCTTTATCGGAATGCCGCAGGCGAGGTATCCTCCGGTTTCACTTTTGACCGGGATGTACTGGAGGCGTTCGTGCGCCGCATCTACGAAAAGGACTTCCACCCCATGACGGACATCGAGCTTCAGATGTTCCGTGCCGTCTGGGATACGCTCGACATCGCCACCGACAAAGGGGTCGGAAAGCGTCCGGTAGATGATCCGGATCATGACTTCTACGAGGAACTGAAACGAAACAACGCCGTATTCGCCGCCTTCAAGGTACACCGGATGCAGAACGACATGGTCGCACTGCTGCTCGATTCGAACGGCGTTTTAAAACCGTTCGAACGGTGGGCGAAAGAAGTCATGCCCATTGCGGACCATCAAATCTACCAGTGGCTGGAGACCGAATACGATACGGCGATAATCCGGGCGCACCAGGCCGCTGACTGGCGACAGTTCGAACGTGAGAAGGACGTGCTACCCAACCTGAAATGGATGCCGTCCACCTCCCTGCATCCGGGAGCCGACCACCGCCGGTTTTGGGGAACGATACGGCCCGTTGATGATCCGTTTTGGAATAACCACCGGCCGGGCGACCGATGGAACTGCAAGTGTTCCCTGTCGTCCACGGACGAGGGGCCTACTCCCCTACCCGACTTCGATCCCGCCGACAAGCCGCAGGATGGGCTGGAGAACAATCCGGGTAAGGAAGCCAGACTGTTCTCGGACAAACACCCGTATATGGCCGAGGCCCATACGGGAGCGCAGGAAGCGGTGGACACCTTGACAAGACGGATAAACGAAATGATGGCGGAAATGCCGGGTAACCTGACGTATGAGGAAAAGAAAGCCATCGCCATGCATAACCTTGAACTGGAAAAAGTTCTCGGGATCACCAAAGGCAAGCCCATGAGCGTGGAAGAGGCGGACAAGCAGAATGCGAACCCGAAACATACAAATGAGTTCATATTAGACCCTAACGGAACTTATCAGGATAAAGCCGGGCGAAGATATAGGAAGAACATAGAATACGACCGGGAAAAAGCCAGGCCTTACAACATCAATTGCCAGACTTGTGCTCCGGCCTATGCCTTACGTTTAAAAGGATTTGATATCACGGCAAAAGGGAATGTGCCCGGTTCAAAACTGGAATATCTGAGCAAAGGACGCGCTTTTGAAGTCTGGAAGAATGCGGACGGAACAACTGCGCAACATACCAGCATTAACGACTGGCTTTACACAAAGGGATACTTGAAAATGACGCCCAAAAGGTATAAGGAGTTTTTCAATGAAATCTGCAAGGAAGAGGGTGTTTATGAATTGTGCATCGGTTGGAAAAACGGAGGCGGACACGCTACCATCCTACAACGGTTTGCCAACGGGGAACTTCGTTATATAGAACCGCAAAGCGATAACTCGGCCGGATCGGGGATGGAATGGAAGGATGTCAAATACCTGTGTGAGATGGGAGCGGCAACTTCTCACAGCTGCAGGGGGATCATGAGAATAGACAACAAACTATTCAACCTCGACTTCTTCGACACCTTTGACATATAAGCCTATGAAATCGAAGACTGAAGGCCCTGTTATCTCAATGGCCTCGCCGTCTTTGTACAAGTACAGGAACGGAAAGCCTATAACAAGATCATCCGGTAGACGCAGCAACCACGCCTTTTGGCCGTCAACGTCACCCAAATACTCAAGATTGCCGCCATATTGTTCCATCATGTTGCCGGCTTCTTTGATTACTTGTTCAGGTATGTTCATAAAAAGATAGTTTTCACAAAAATACGGTTTTTATTTGAAAGGACAACAATAATATGAATATAAAAGATTTTTCGGCCTCGCTCAAGGCTAAACAGAAGGAACTGGACACGCTCATGCGCCGCGAGCTGCCCGTCAAGGTGGGACGCATGGCCAAAGACCATTACCAGGATAACTTCCGCAAGGGAGGCTTTGTCAATGGCGGCCTGCAGCGCTGGCCGCAGACGAAACGACAAAACTCCGGCTCCAAGTCGGCGGCGGCAGGTTACGGCCCGCTGCTCTCACGGCGTAACCATCTGTTCTCATCCGTCAAATATACACCGGGAGACTACCGCGTCAGGGTGGCCAACGACGTGGAATACGCCCCGCTGCATAACTGGAGAGGCGAGACACATCCGACCGTGACACCCCGGATGCGGAAGTTTGCATGGGCGATGTATTACAAAGCGGTAGGCAAACGGAAAAAGGGTAAAACAAGGCAAGGAGAACTGCCGCCGGAGGCCGGTATATGGAAAGGGCTCGCCCTTACCCGGAAGAAAAAGTTGAAGGTAAAAATCCCTCAACGCCAGTTTATCGGTGAAAGCACGGAATTGAACAAACAAATCAGGCAAACCGTCGAAGCGGAAATAAGAAACATTTTAAAATAAACAACATGGAAGAACTGTACATCGCAATCCTGAAAAGGATAGAAAATGAAATGCCGGAAATAGCCTACATCGACGAGGACTACGGCCAACTGGAAGGAATGAATTCGGAAAACGAGGATTTTTATCCGGTGACGTTTCCATGCGTATTGGTAGGAAACACCGAAGCGGACTGGAAAGACATCGGGCTGGGAACGCAGGCGGGAGAAATAACATTGACCGTCCGGCTGGGCATCGACTGTTACCACGATACCCACATCGGAAGCGGAACGACCGGGCGTATCAAGGAACGTATGGAAATGGCCGGGAAACTATACCGGACACTGCAAAACTTCCAGTTCTGCCGGAACATGGACGAACTGGTCAGAGTCAAAAGCCGGGATTATACCCTGCCCGGAAACATCAAGGTGTATGAATTTGTGTTCTCGTTCAGCTATCGCGATGAATCTGCGCTATTGGATAGCCGGCATCGTCCGTGAACAGGGAAAGCTGTTTGAAGGTTAAACGGGGCGCACGGACTTTGGGGACCGGGTGGATATCCGGATCGACCTTGCTGCGTTCACGGATAATGGCCATGATGCGCTCCTCCGATAAAAAGAACTCTTTGGAGAGTATCTTCAGGGCACGGTCAAAGCGGACGCTCTGCGCCTCCGTCCAATAATAGTAACGGCGGCACAGGGCTTCATTTCGTTCTCTGATCAACTGTTTGTCTCGTCCTTTGGCCATAGTTTCAATGTATTTAATACAAAAGTACAGCTTTATACCGTATTTTACGGCGGCATCGGCTTTTAAGTTTGTTTGGAACAGACGGTTTTTAAGTTTGTTTAAACCAATCACCCCAAAAAACAATCGGCGGGACAGCTTTTTGTTCCGCCGATTGCTAATTATTATCCGGTTATTTCGTCGATTCCAACTGTTGCAATCGTTTCAAGTGGTAAACCACCGCCTCGAAAAACTCAAGGCTTCTCTCACTTTGCCGTTTTTTGGCTCTGCTTCTCAATCGTGGGATTTGTTCCTTGATAATTTCCGCCGTTCCTTCGGCATCTTTGGCGCATTGTGCCACACTGGGAACCAGTCCTAAATCTTTCATGTTCATAATTCAATCCTCTATTATATCGTTGCTTTGCAATAAACGTTTCATGCTCCTGTCTCTTTCCGCTTTGCTGGGGTAATAATCGCCGTATCTTTTCCAGCTATGCGGATTGGCTTCACTTTTGAATTTTATGCATGGAGAAGGATAATCCATCCGGCGAAGTATGGTATAACCTGCCTTGCATGATTTGGCTTGATCTGTCGCATTCATATTCAACAGATATTAAAGCCTTCCGACTGTTCACAGAAATCTGCCAGCATTTCTATCTTATGTAAGAACTCTTCAGCCGGTGGTTCCGCTTTTTTCCCTAACATGGATTTGATCTTGATTTGTCCCTGTTCCGACAGTTGGTCCCATTCTTCCTTCAACTCCCTTTTTACAGAGACATACCCCCTAAAGAGCCTCGCCATGATACAGGCTTCTTCTTTTGTGACTTCAAATCCGTCATTGCTTACCGGACTGCCATCTTTCCGGGAACCGACATAAATATATTTTCCCGGAGAAAATGTGTGGTCCCCATAGCCAAACAGGTAGCAAGCACCGGTTTCGTTCAGTATGACGGGCCATGTAAATATCATTCCGCTTTTACAATCGACCCCTTTTTTTTTTGGTATTAAATCATAACCCATAATTATTCTGTCTCCTCCTGTTTTTGTAGTGTTAAACCTAAAGCAGCCATTGCTATTCCCAATTCCATTTCCTTTTTTTGTTCTCCCATAAGTTCCGTGGGAAAAAGAATTGGTTCTGCAACCATTTTCTGCCAGACTTCATCCGACAGGTTTATATCAGCTAAAAAACACGCTGCCTGAACCACGTTCTTATCCAATTCCATTACTATTCTTACTTTTTCTTCCATGACTGATTATTTTTAGTCGTTTTCTGGCACGTAAGCCGATACATAAGTTGTTACCTCACACGATACGATCACACGCCCGGAACCTTTACACTGCGGGCAGGTCGCGCCCTCTTTCGTCCCCTTGCCTTCGCAGACCTTACAGACCACGATATGCGGTGGGATTATTCTCTCCCGTTTTGGTAACAGTTCGTCCGTCTTATTCGGTCGATCTGCTTTTCTTTTTAACCTGTTTAAAATACTGTTCATCATTTCTCCTTTGTTTTAAAAATTAATCATTGTCAGACTAAACCTGCTGTCCGGCATTTTCGGACCATCGGTTTTCAAGAGTCGTAATCCGCTTTCCAGTCCACCGTAACGACAGCTCTCATTCTACCCGTCCCGTCACAACGGGGGCAAGTCTTCCATCTGTAATCGTCACGCCCTATTTCTTCCTGGAAACCGCCACTCCCGTTGCAGGAGGGGCAAATAAAGCCCCTGGCTTTCACAACCTCCGTCTTGGGAGTGTACTTGTCAATAAAAAGATCGATCGATTGTACGCTCCTGCTCATACTCTCCCCTCCCCTTCCTGACACGGGAACAATCCCGGTTCTTTGGATTCCTTCAGGTATTC
The DNA here is from genome assembly GCF_037892625.1 of Phocaeicola sp. ICN-14070. Lineage (NCBI taxonomy): Bacteria > Pseudomonadati > Bacteroidota > Bacteroidia > Bacteroidales > Bacteroidaceae > Phocaeicola > Phocaeicola sp. ICN-14070. The sequence goes on from NZ_JBBKBF010000021.1 coordinate 45,239, forward strand.
CAAAAGGCAAAGGTCGATCAGCTGGATTTCCCAATTAACCGGGCGGTTCTTGTACATGACGCGAAGCGCCTGCCTGCAATCTTCCGCCGAAAGACCCATGTCCAACTTTGAAACGAACAGGTTTATATCCGAAAGGTGGATGCGTTTCACGTCTATGATCCGGGCATTCCCCTTCCAGATGCCCTTCAAGTAAATCTGCTTGACGGCACCGACGCAATATTTCACGGGATCATGCAGCCTCATGGTTGTGAAGCTATCGCCGTTCAATTTCCCGTTCCAGTTTTTAGAAAATTCTATTCTTTCTACCATAATCTTGTGATATTTTCCATTGGATTGTTTGCATTTGAAACAATATACCAGCCATTTCCCCTCTGTTTTATCCACCCGACAAACCGAATACTGAAAGTCGCAGGGACAGACATATATCCAGTAGCCGGGGGTAAGGGTGGCAGATTTTACCTTCATGCCTCTGTCATTCCTAACGGTATCGCTATCCATGCCCCGTTATCATTCTTGACCTCGGCCCGGATAAACTGTTTGCTAATGGCCGGCTGGTAGGCCTCCTCGATGATCTGTACGCCTTCCATAAAACGCTCGTTTCCCGATTCCTCGGCTATCTTACGAAGCTGGACAATACGGCTTGCCTTCAGCGTTCCTTGGGCATTACGGGCCAACAGACGGAGTACCATCTTAACGAGCGCTTTCGTTTCCTCGTTATTGGCAAGCCCTTCGATATACTCCTTTACGATGGCGATACCGTCCTCCACCGTGTCGCGGTAGCCGTCGGCTTCATAATACCCTACGGTGATACGCTTGTCTCCAGCGGAATTGGTAAAGGTGTCCGTGCGTTGGCCGTCCTTTTTCAACTTCAAGACTTCCGACTTCATGTCGATCACGCGGCGGAAGTTATTCAGTACGCCGTTCTTCACGGTCTTGATGCAATCGCTGACCGCTTGCAAGTCCGGGATCGCCCCCTCGATCGTTTCGTCCACCAGTTCCTTGTAGGCCTCGCGGTCACGTTTGGCCTGTTCCTTGGCTCGCCTGGCGGCCTGTTCTGCCTTGAATGCTTCAAACTGTTTCAGTTCTTCGTCCGTCATTTCAACGGCTTTTCTTTCTTCTGTCATAGCTTTAATTAATTTAATTGTGAATAATCCGTGTTCTTTTCCCTGTCTTTCCTTTGGATGATCCGGAGTTTGATGGCCACCGTATCCAGTTCCCCGGTCGTCAGCCGGGCGAACTTCTTGCCCGCGATCCGGGGATTCTGGCAGTAGGCGTCCACCCGCCCCCAGTCGGTCGTGTCAATACCCTGCTTTTGCATCAACTTCAGCACCGTGGAGCGTTTCTGCCGCAGCTGCTCACGGTAGATTTCCCGCGCCTTGTAATTCTCATCCATACGCTGCATGTCCTCGCACATGGCGTCGTACTCGTTAACGGTCATTTCCCGGAGCGATTCGGTTCGTCCTCCGGTGTATTGGCTGACCAGCGAGGCTTTCAACTCATCCTTATCCTCCGTGGGCAAACGGTTCAAGAGGACATAAAAACGTGCGTAGTTCCTGCTCATTCGAAGTCCTCCTCTTTAAGTCCGTACTCGGCCATCAGCGCATCATGAGAGAGCCCGGTAAGCCGTTCCGACAGTTCGGTAAACATGAAAGACTGCTCGCTGAATGAAAAGCCTTCCGACTTTTTGATGGCGTAGTTTACAATTGCTTCTATCACTTCATCCATGATCCGGTTATTTTGATTGTTCAACTTCTTTTATCGCCACCTTGCAGCGGGTGACGTTCACGATTTTATTAGCCAGTTCCAGTTCCTCGACCTCGACGACTATCAGACCGGCGGTCTTGGCACGCCGTACCCGGATATCGCAGGGGTATTCGCCTTCGTTCCAGAGCAGGATCACATGGGCGGCGTATTGCGGCTCCATGCCTAACTGGTAAATCTTTTTCTTATTCATGGCCCACCGCTTTTGTCCCATTGTCACTCCAATACTCCTCGGCCAGCCTCGGGTAGGCGACATATTCGCCGGTCTTACCGATAAACCGTCCCTTGCTGAAAGCCTTTCCTCCCTCGACCCATATTTTCAGCGTGGCATCATACATCACGCTTTCGGCCGCGTCGCCTTTCGGGTTCTTGCCTTTGGCATGGCTGATGAAGATGAACAGCTTGCCGGGGAAGGCTTCTTTCAGCGCGATGTAGTCACGGTAACTCATGCGGGTGTACTGGAAGCTGTCAACCACCACGATGTTGTAACTCTTGTGGCGACGTAAGCGGGCTTTTAACGCTTCCATGTCCTCCTGTATGAAAGCCAGCCGACGGCTTACTTCCGACATGCCGTGCATCCGGAGGTTGTTCTGTACCGTCAGGCACGCACCCTCTTCCAGGCTGTTGTAAACCACACGGTCATACTTGCAAAGCTCCTTGCAAAGTTGCATGACGAACGACGTCTTACCGTTACCACTGTTTCCCCAGATAAACCACACGCCGACACGCTCCGGCGTTCCGAACGCCTCTTTCCATTTTCCCTCGAAGGGGAAAGTATTATATTTTTTGTCCAGTATATCCCGGACGCTCAATGCTCGTTTCATATCTTTTGAACGGTGTTTGAATGTTATTAAAACGCTGTTTTACTCACCCATCCGTTTGGCCCGGTGGATTGCCTTCTTCACACGGCGAAGGTCGAAGTCGCACGGCTCGGCATCCCGGATCACCTCCTCGATCTTCTTCTTATCCTGCACTCCGTTGGCCACGCAGATGGAGTAAACATCGCCGGCTGTCGTTTCCTCCAGTTCGAAGTATTTACGCCCCATACGGCTGAAAAACTCCTTATATCCGGGTTTCTGGTGACGCAAACCGAGGTTGATGCGCTTTTTGATGTAGTCGGTGGAAAGAAAAACGATTCCACTTTTGTCCTCCAGCTTGTTGTACATGCTAATGAAGTAATGGAACACCGGCTCGGTCAGCTTGTCCGCCTCGTCGAAGATCAAAAGCGGTGCGTCCATTTGTATCACGTCGTCCAGGATCAGGCCCCAGATTTCACGGATATTGTGCCCATCCGTCTTGATCCCGACCTTTTGGGCGATCTCACGCACGAAGTCGCCTTTCTTCATGTCCTCGGAGCAAAGGATATAGAAAACCTCCTTGTGCTCTTCCGTGTAAAGGCGTGCCGTCGTCGTCTTTCCGCATCCGGCCTCGCCGACCACCCACGTTACGTTACGCCAGCGCTGGGCATCATCCAGCGCATAACGGATTTCCTGATAGGCGGACGTCTCCACGATCTGCCAGCCGGTATCTTTCGACCGACAGCCTACCTGTGAGGCGATATTACGGAACATCTCGTCCGAGATATTCTCATATTTGCCGTTCATGATACTGCTGATCGTGCCGACACTGGTGTTCTTCAAGCTGCCCGCTGCCTTGTTCTGGCTCGGATATTTGGCGACGTATGTCCGGAGTGCCTCACGGATCACGTCCTTTTCTTTGGTACTTAGTTCGTTCATATCGTTTATATTTTATAGATTATAATTTCTTGCTTTACAGTTTGCCTGCCACCTTGCGCATGTCAACAACCTTATTCTCCTTCAGTTGATCCCAGGTAAGGAGGCTGGCTTTCTTAGTCGCACGACCGATACGATATTCTTCCGGATTCCGGCTATACTTCCCTGTACGGCGGTCGATTTCACGTTGCACCTCGGCGGTTACACCTTTCAGTTTCGGTGTACTCAGACCGTGCTGTTCCGGAGCTACATTGTAGGCATATTCTATTTCTTTGGCAATCACCTGACGGTCGATACGATCCTGAATGTTCGCTTCCTGTTCCCGACGTATAAAGGCGGCCTCGCCCTCCGTCTGGTCCTGCAAGGCACGATGGATGACCATATAAGGCTCGGCCACCCGTTCGAACCGCCGACCACCGGCATTGTCCTCCCAATACAGGCGAATACCGCGAAGGTCGTTCGGATCATACTTGACATAGAACCGGCGATAGGTATTTTTCATGCGCCATTTATGATCGGGCACGCCGGGACGCTCGTACACCTCGTAAGGCAGTTTCTTGTCGCCGATGGTGATCTCTATGCCCGAATCAGTGAAGGTGGCAGGCTTTTTCGTCCATATCCAAAAGATATCCACCATGTCATAGACCGTCACCACGTCCGTCTCCTCGTTTACACTTTTTTCGTACATCTCAATGCGGGGAATCCCGGTCGCCGGATGTTTGGCCTCGTTCCAGGCCTTGCGTGCTTCAGCGTAGTGGGCTTTCAGTTCCTCCAAAGTGAAAAGTTTGTCCTTGTTCGCCTCGACAAACTCCAAATTCGGACGGCTGCTCTCCTTTTTGGCGGTAATGTTCATACCGGTAAACCGCCAGTCCTTATTCAATTCCTGTTGTTGGAAACGGTTAAAGATGCTCTCTATCGTCTTACTTTGCCCGCTATAGGGGGCTGTCGGGCGGTGCACATGGCAGATCAGATCAAAGAAACCCGGCTCTTTCTTTCCCTTTTCCTTCTCCAGCCGCTTATGTCCGCCCTGGTTGTCGTGCACGATCTCGTAAGGCTTGTGCCCGCTAACCTGCACGGCCATGCGGTAGGCGTTATATTGCGCCTCGAAGTTCTCGTGATCACTGATGTAATAACCCAGTAGAACCTCGCTGTAGGCATCCACCACCTCGTACACCATCGTGGTGCGCATATCCCCGTTCTCGTCCTGATAATACAAGTTCAGTTTCGTACCGTCGCCATACCAAAGCGTGTCGCGGCGTGAAGGCAGTTCCGTACGGTGCTTGCGGCCGAAACGCTGGTGCGCCGACATCTCGCCATGTACGGCGTCCCACCAAAGCGGCTGTATCTCCGGGCGGTTAAACCACATCGTCAGGCTGCGTTTGCTCTTCAGTTCTTTCCAGCCCTTTTCCGGTGCCACCCGGTTGTATTCCTCGAATATCCGTGAGTCGGTATAAACCGGAACCCGGCTGCGTTTCAAAGCGATCAGGAAACGACCTGCCTCCTCGGTTATTTTCAACGTACTGGCGTTGCCTACCTTGCCGGAGATAAGGGAAGGGTATCCCTGTAATTTGTAACATCGGATTTTCCCCCTCAGTCGCGCAAGGTTTTCCGGCAGGGTATGCCCATAGATTTCGCGCAAGTTCTCGCTGGTGGCGGCGACACATTCCCACAAAGTATTGAGGCTGTTGCCTAACATCTTCCGGTTGGTCGTCTTATCTTCCAAGTCACACACCAAGGTATTCAACACCGAAGCATTCAAAGTATATTCTGCTATCAACTTTTTGCTAAGCCCTGTTTGAACACCGTTCATGTCGTATTTGAACGCCTCGTAAAACTCTCTTGCCTTTTCGTCTATTTTCACCCTGTTTCTCATACGTTGTAATTTTAATGCTTCTACCGGATCATCATATTTCGCCACATAACGGGCCTTGTATTTTTCAGGGAGCGAGGAATAGATAACCCTTGCATAGGAGCCTTCACCACCGCCACGTTTGGCAGTTTTTATTTTGCCCATAGCGATATATCTTCTGAGGGTATTATACCTTATAACAGGATCATCGCCGGAGGTAAGCTCCTCATAGGTTACACATAGTTCGTTTTCGAAATATTCCATCACTCAGCGGTTTTACTTACTAAAAATCTTCCAGTTTGTCTATCGGCACTCTTTTTATCAGCCGCACGGAATTGCCGAAGTTCAATACCGCCAAAAACATCACCCAAATCGAATTGCCGTCCGTCAATCCCGCCATCAAGGTAAAACTGAGCAGGAAGTAAACGACATACAGCTTTTCTTTTCCGGTAAGGGTACGCCACCAGACAAATTCACTCTCAAACGGTTTTAACAAATTCTTCCTCATGGCTTGTATCATTTACCGGTTCGTCACCCACTTCGACACCACCACGCATCAAAGCCATTTTTCGGATCGCCTTCGCCAGCTTGGTATCCTTTCGGTAAGCCAGCGAATGCGACACCATCTCGTAGGTGCAGTTCATCAGTAAAGCGATCCGCTTTACCTCCCCATGCTCAACTATGATTCGTCTCTTCATTTCTATATCTGTTTTAATCCGTTATTGTTGTTACTTACTTGTGGGTGATCCCGGATTCGAACCGGGGACAATGGCTTCTATGGATAAGTTTCGCCTGTTCTACCTGCCTGAACTAATCGCCCGCCCATCTTTCCGGGCTGTCCTAACCCACAATCTATTTGCCTTAGAATAATTCCACTTGTTGCTTACATGTACTGTCGTAGAAATAGCCATCGGAGTAGAAGGCTATTACCAAGCCGTCGTTATCCACTATGTCAATCTGTGTATTATAGATATTGTTTCCATAGCGTATCTCCAGCGTACAGTTGTTGTAGCGTTTACCTCCGGTTTCTACGCCGCGTTTATCCTCCACCAATCGTTCCGCTAAATACACGGCCTGACGGCTCTCGATATCCATTTCTTGCCAACTATTACGGTTACCTGACTTTCGAATTACTTTCATATACTTGATTTTTAATGTTATTATTCAGCATTTTCCACCTTAAAAGGAAAGTCCCTATCTGCCAATACCCGCTTCACAAAAGACAGGTCGTGTTTATCTACCGGGAAGAACACGGCTTGATAGTCCACACTCGGATAAGCCTTGATAGCCGTTTTCTCTGCCATTCTCTTAACCAGTTCGTAAAGAAATCCGACTGTTTCTGCCGTCGCCTGAGCGATAATCACTTTTGCCTTCATCGTTTCTT
>NZ_JBBKBF010000022.1:0-51372 GCF_037892625.1 Phocaeicola sp. ICN-14070
ATTTTAATTGATTTTTAAAATTCCAATCTGATTTTTCATGTCCACTTTTTAGAGGTGGCTCTCATCTATATTTAAGAAAGTCAGGAATAATTTTTGGACAGTCTTTCAAAAAATAAAACCGAAATGCGCATTTCGGCTCTATAAAATCAAATTAATAATGAAAAACTCATGAAACTTTAAGAAAAAGAGATTTTTTTCAATGACTTTCTTTCGTAAATCTCACATATACAAATATATACAACTTTTATGGGGCATCCAAACGGTTTATACTCTAACCTTAAAAAATATACTTAACATACAATCCTACTTGATTATTGGACTGTCAGACTATTAACAATGTGAAAATCTTGCATAAATTACATCTTTACTGCCACTCCATTATATGATACAGGAAGTAAACTCCACATAGGTTGGGGCATCTTATTTGATATACAAGACATTCAAAAAAATACTCCACTATTACAGTGAATATAGCCAAACTCAAAAAATCACTATTACAAGGAAATACACAGAATATCACTGATTCTACTTGATATTTAATCAGATTGGAGAAGCATAAATAAAGGTACACACGATTATATACAGGTACTTATAAATAAATTCCCCTATCTGTTACTTTGGTTACTGTCTTTTAAAATTATGATGATTACAGGCTCACGTGTTGACTACGCTTTCACTCCCCCTACCATACTTGAACAAAAAGAGATAATAAAACAATATTATTCACCATTTTAAATTTTAAAGTATGGAAAATTTTATCTTATTGCCATCTAAGGCACAGAAAAGAAGTAGTGGTTTTAATCAGTATGCAGAAGACGCAACGATTATCACAGAAGAAACTACAAAAGTCCAGAAAGTAAATCATTTCATAGAAGCAAACACTATGGAGATTGATTTACAGCATTTAAAGAGTGACTGCATAGTTCCAGTATTCAGTAAGGACAATGAGCTTACAATATCTCATAATGCCTTTATTGAAACAGTCTGGGACGCTGCAAACTCATTCTTTAGAGGTGAAACGATAGAGAATCCCGATATTAGGGTTTCCCACATTATCAAAGGCAGAATACCCGAAGCAATTCATAAGCCTGCTAACCAACTTTTGGAAAGTGACAAGACACAATACTTTGAAAGGATGATGTTTTGCATTGAGATTCCTACTATCTATGAAACGGTAGAAGGGAACAAACTCACTCTTTCAGTAGGTGGTGTGCGTGCTTATAATCACATGAATCTCTACAGTAAGAAAACAGTAGAGAAATTCAAGGTTTTTATAGGATTCAAGAATATGGTATGCTGCAATTTATGCGTTTCAACGGATGGATATTTGAGTAACTTGGAAGTTTCAAACACCTGTGATTTATATCGTTCTGTCTTGGAAATGTTTCATGCCTACAATCCTGCAAAACACATTCATTTAATGCAGCAGTTGGGAAATACCTGTATGAGTGAACACCAATTTGCACAGATTTTAGGAAAGATGCGTCTGTACCAATGTCTGCCACAAGGTTTTCAAAAGAGTATTCCACGTTTGCTTATTACTGATACACAGATTAATTCAGTAGCCAAAGCATACATACAGGATGAGAATTTTGGAAGCTTTGGTAATGACTTGAATATGTGGAAGTTTTATAATTTACTCACTGGAGCGAATAAAAGCAGCTACATAGATTCATTTTTAGACCGTTCCTTAAATGCAACGGAAATAGCAACTGGAATAAATGAAGCATTACACGGTGACGAGCGTTACAAATGGTTTATTGATTAATCAACCTTTAAATGGAGGATATTCTATAAAATGAGTATTCTCCATTTTTTCTACTACTAAAGATTTTATGAATCAGAAGAATTTCAAAATTATGAGTTTGGCTATATTATTTTTATTTGCATTAATAATATTGCTTTTCGTCTGTCCTACATTTACATTTTTTATAGTAGGACTATTCTTTTATTTATCAGACAATCACTAATGCACAAAGTGAATGTTTCGCTATTATTCAATCGGTTAGCTGTTATGGATATACAGCGGACATTCACTTTTATTATTAAACCCTCAAAAGTAAATGTTATGAGTTTGAAATACAGTAATACAACGGCTGACTTCTTGGAATGGGACGAAGCTATGAACCTTATCAGAAAACTTTATAAGGATGGAAATTACAACATGAGTTTATTGATAGCTTTAGGTTGTTTCTTTGGTTTAAGGATAGGTGACATTCTTTCTTTAAGGTGGAATCAGATTCTAAATGCAAGTGAGTTCACCATAATAGAAAAGAAAACAGGAAAGAAAAGGACTATCCGTATAAACCCACAACTCCAAAGGCATATATCTGAATGTTACAAGTCTATCAGACCAACAGGAATCAATGCACCTGTATTAGTAAGCCAGAAAGGTACAGTCTTTTCAGTTCAAAGAATAAACATTATACTGAAAGAACTGAAAAAGAAATACAGACTGCATACAGGTAACTTTAGCTGTCATTCTCTTAGAAAGACTTTTGGCAGACAGGTATATAACATGAACAGTGAAAATTCAGAGTTGGCTTTAGTAAAGCTCATGGAGCTTTTCAACCATTCAAGTATCGCCATTACGAAAAGGTATCTTGGACTAAGACAGGAAGAACTTTTGAATACTTACGAATGTCTTAGCTTCTAAATCTGTTACAGGTAGAAAATCTGAAAATTTTGCTCTTATATGGGCAGAGTTGGATTTTCTACCTATTTTAAATCTTAAAGTAAAAACATCATAAAGCAACATAATAGACAATATCCTTGTTTATCAACGTGTTTTTTTCTAATTTTGTGGCAATTCCACGATGGAAGGACATATTTAGAATGAGCATTTGTTGCTATTCTGTTATGAAATCTGGACAATTTCATTGCAAAAGAATAGTAGAACAAGGGGCTCATGCTTTCGTGTCGTATATATGTATCTTATATATACCTCATGAGGCATGGGCTATTGTCTATTACTTTTGCAAGGGCAGTCCAGAGCCTCATAACGGTAGTATTCAATAGTTCCCATGCCTTTTCTATATATGCACTATTCACATTAAAAATACTATATCTGGGGGCTGATAGTGCTAATTACAAATATGAAGAAAAATCTTTCTTATGTTATCTTTTTATTCTGTGTTATTCTTTTAACAAGTTGCTCAAATAAAAAAGAATTTACTTGTGTAGATGTTGATACAAACGATACAGGAAAGAAAGTTCAAAAAGAGATTTCAAAAATATTGGGAAGTAAAATAACTTGTGAAATATATTCAGATTATATTAAATTCACAGGTAAAGATGATACAAAAACGGGATATGATAGTTTTACAATCAAAATAGTGGATGATAATACTTTTGAAATACCAAACAATTCTGCTGATTTTTCTATTATTGTTGATTGGTACATTCCATATATTCATAAAGTATGGAATATGAAAACTATATATATGAATGTCAATCGTTCTAATGGTAAATATGTCAATTGGACTTTTGAATAATTTATATATTATTTTTTTCATACTTACAAACCAAAGGAAATAGCTTTATTCTTTATTAAATCTTATATTTAACAAGCTACATTAGTTTTAATTAATTTAAATCAGGAAATCAAAGACAGAATGAATAATGAAGATATACAGTTAAACAATATTCTTGAAAGAATCAACGGTATATTTGGTGAATACAACCCTAAAAGGGTTACACATAAAGAGTGTTTAACGCATGAGAATTATAAAGACTTTAAATCTACTGGATATTTTATTACGAAGTATTTTATAGACAACCAACTTGATACTACTGATATAAGAAGAACATTACGGGCTAAGCATATTGATTATACCAATGATATTCTTTTAAAAATAGATAATCAGCGTGACGATGATTCAGACTGTTTAATAAAACAGATTGCAGTACATGATAAAGAACTACCTTTAGAGTTTACTTTAAATAATGACTTATCAGAATCAGAAGAAAAAGCTGCCATAAATAACTTTTTAGGAGATAGCATTACAGGTTTTAGCCATGACATTAATTCTATTTCATTTAATTTTGAAGAGAATAAAATCAAAAATACATGCTGCCAACATTTCAATAACAATTCCAATGGGTTGATATTCTATGAAACTTCTGAAACACTTACTTCCATTATATCTAAAAGGTTATTGGAGGTTAAGGATATATATAAGGTTTATTGTTACTGTCCTACTTGCAGAAAGATATTTTGTATCTACCGTGAAGAACAACCATCAGAAATAGAAAATATTATTGAACACATTCCTATTGGCAGACGTATTATAGAACATGTTGAAAAGGAAGTTGATAGTTTACTGGATATACCTAAAGAATTAGGTTATTGTCACGCATTTTGGGATTTGAAAGAGAAGATTCTTTTAAATGAATTTGGTCTGATTTGGTATTCTCCATCAGTTATAAATATCTTCACATGTTATGATTAAATTAATATCAAGATTATTAGGGTGACATTTTTTGAGAAAAAACACTTTTATATACCCCGTTCAAATTTTGTCACCCTTTCATCATACATAAAGAATATATTCACATAAAATCCATTTTTTCAATATCTTTGTGGCTATACTTGAATATTTGGAGATTATGATTGAATTGGATATTGAAGAAGACAACAGCGAAATACTGGAGTATGTATTAAAGGTTGCATACAAGTTTTACCCTATGGTCTATGAGGATAGCAAGGGAATAATGCACGTTGGAGGAACAAAAGCGGATGAAGAGTTTGAATACTATTACAACAAAGGTGAAGTGAATTTCCTGTCATATAAAGAGTATCTGAATGACGAGGAAATACAAGCCAATATAAAGGCTTTGAATTTAGATGTGGATAAGTTCTATTTACTTATACTGTTCATTACCCATGCTTCCAAAGGACAGTGGGAAAATCCATATATGGCACATGTCTATCCTCATGCACAGGTGGAATCTTTTTGTGAAACTATTATAAGGGAATTGAAATCTATCAGTGACAGCCATGCAGAATTTTCAGAAGAAGCAAGTATTACCTTAAAGATAGGAAAGAAGAAAATAATAGTGGATAATGCGCTTGCAATAGCTTACATAGGAACTATGGCTGACAAGATGTTTGACATGGTGAAAATGACAAGGGATTATCATTCTAAAGGTTATGATAAGAAAGAGGAAAAAGAAGAGTTCTATAAAAAGCTCAATGCTTTAGCTTCACCAAATGTTTATACCTATTATGATGGAGTAAACAAGAAAGAAATCACAGTGAACTATAATGAAGCACTTTTCAGCAAGGCTTTTGATATTGATAACCTATATGAAAGCACCTCAACAAGTCAAACCTATCTGATAGGTCATTTCGCAACCATGTTTGACTATTTTTTGAAAGACTATGAAACACCCATTAGACAGAGCTTTACTAATAAGGATGGGGAAAGAATCGTGATAAGCAAATACAAATTAATATCCAAACTAATAGGACTTACTAAGTTGACACAGAATAAAAAGACGGATGAGGATTTTCTTTATGATGAGGGTTCTAAAGTAAAAGGATATATTTCAGCATTGAAGAAATCGAAAATAAGGACTGATAATAAATTCTACTAAACGAAATTATTAGTACCTTTATGACATAAAAGAGAACATAAATTATAGTATTAACAAATCTCGTGATTTTACTCTGTGAGTTAAACTGACAGTTAAACCAAAAGAAAAAGAAAAGAAGCAAGTATATAAGTAAGATAATCGTAAGATTCGCTAGCTCAGCAGGTTGCCTTTGAAAGTCGAGCCGTAGGCGAGGCTTTTAAAGGTCTTGAGAGCACAACACTTTTAATGTTGGGGTCCTGGGTTCGAGCCCCAGGCGGATCACCAAAGAGAGGTCTTCAGTAATGAAGACCTTTTCTTTTTAACTCGCAAAATGCTACTGACATTCAATAGGTTGCGTTCTTCTTTGAGGCAGTATATAAGGTGGTGACACCATCAAAAAAAAACGAGAAAAAGTGACACACTTGGACGCAAAAAGCCCCTTTTGGACGGGTTTTGTGTTACCATAGCTGTGTTACCCATCTCACAAATGTGTTACCATTATGAGTAAGTACATCAGATTATTCTTCAACCGGAAGAAGAAAGCCACAGAAACAGTGGCAGGAGCTATCGAAATCGTGGTTTGCCTCCAGCGTGAACGCTGTTATTTCCATTCAGGGTATAGTGTCACCCTCAGACAATGGGAGAATGGATTGGTAGTGAATCATCCACGCGCCGTTGTCATCAACGAGGAAATCCAAAAGAAAGTAACTGAGTTTGAGCATATCCTTATCGCCATGCAGGTGAACAGGGACGATATGACCATAGCCCAGTTCAAGACATACCTGAGTGCAGACGGCGGCAACCGCCGCAACTTTATGGCGTGGCTTAGGGAACGTATCAACAACCGTCCGCTTCGTGAAGGCACCCGAAAAGGGCATTTCACTACTTACAAGGCATTGGAGCGGTTCGGCAAGTTCAAGACCTTTGACGATGTAACCCTGCAACATATCTATCAGTTTGACCTTTTCCTAAGGGAGGAACAGACCTATACAACAAAGGGAAAACCAATCATTAGAAATCAGGCAGCCATCCACAACTACCACAAGCGTTTCAAGTCGTATGTGTCCGAAGCTTTTCGGCTTGGGCTTGTCAAGGAAAATCCCTACGAGCGTTTTCAAGACAAACGTGGGGAGAAAAATGACCGTCCTCATCTCACTGAGGCGCAACTGAAAAAGTTAATTCGTATGCGAGAGGAAAGTACAGATATGGTAATGAACAAGTATCTTGATTTCTTCCTCTTTCAGACGTTTACAGGTATGGCATACAGCGATGCCAAATCGTTTGACTACGAGCAACACGTTGTTTCCATTGATAACAAGGACTATATTGACGGACATCGTATAAAGACAGGGAATGAGTTTGTCACGCCCATCCTGCCTATCACACGGAAGATATTGGAGCGGAATAACTACAAGATGGAGATAACCTCTAATCAGAAATACAATCAATTCCTCAAAGGCATAGGCTTGGCTCTCGGCTGCTCCTTTCCTCTCACCACACACGTTGCAAGGCATACATTCGCCTGTACGGTAGCCCTTGGGCAAGGCATTTCCAAAGAGGTTCTGCAAATCATGATGGGGCATAGCTCCATAAAGACAACTGAAATCTATGCGAAGCTGCCCATGCAATATGTGTCGCAGAACATTGGAGATAGGATGTTCAGGGTTTGGAAATAAAGAATTACTGCAAGTAAGAGCTAAAGTGCATATATCGAGAGGGGGTCGTCATTTTAACAACCCCCTCTATATATTCTCAAATTCATATTTCAACCGATGGATTAGTCTTTTAGAGAGGGGGTTGCCATTTTGGTAACCCCCTCTCTGCATCTTTAACTCAACTGTTTAACTTATGATTCTATTTTTTATGAGGGGGGGGTGGCCGAAATGGACACCCCCTACTTTGGCTTCGGTTAGTATGATAGAGGCTCAGACAATACAGGAAATGTCGGGGAATTATTGAGTATTTGTGAAAATCAACATATTAAGTCTATCATGAGCCAATATGGGTACAAACAGATAATAAATTAAGTATCAAATCATTGATTTTTATCTAAATAAGATTGTGTATCAAGGAAATTCGCTATCTTTGTATTTGGTTAGAGGCAACTCTTTCCAAGACATATTAGAAAAAAGAAGAAGCGTTATGCTTATCTCGTATTTGGAAACCTGAGAAACTTTCAAATAGTGTATGAGAAAAGGCATAGTGGTTCTCACGCTATAGCGTGGGCTGCTATTACTACATCTATACACTAGGGTTTTCTCAGGACCTCCAATACAAGACGTGGGCATTGCAGTTCCACGCTTTTGGTGTAAAATAATATGAGGTCTTCGGGGACTGGAAGACAAGGTTTTGATTATGACAGAAATAGAGTCACCAGTCAACAAATACATAGATGTTTACATCAACAACTATGTAAGGCAATTTCGCAACTTCATCACAAGCAATTACATAGTTAACATAGGTGGTGTTGCAGGTTTTATTGCTGCAGACGACCATGATTTGTCCTTTCTTCTTCGCAAATTACAAACGTATGGTTTTGAAGTGATAATATCCAACGGGCAAGATACCATAGATGAAATACAGGTAGAATATACTATTAGAGGGAACACAAATGATGAACTTTTTGAATACAGAATAGAAAATCTGGTATCTACTATATATTTGTCAAGTAAAACGGGCATTTCCATTGTTGGAATACTGGTGATGCAAATAATTTCAGAGATTATATGTAAGTCCAAGATTTTGTATAAGGCTGTCATTCTTGACCTTGACGATACGATATGGAAAGGAACTCTTGCAGAAGATGGTATAGATGCAATCAAACAAAATCTCCGTTCAAATGATGCAATCCCGTTTATTGGGTTTATGCGTTTCATACAAGCCTTAGCAAAAGAACTGGGATTGTACATTGCAATATGCTCACGTAATAACAATGAAAAAGTTTTGTCCGCCATTGATAGGCTTGATGAGAATGAATTTCCTCTTAAAGGTCAAATAGACTGTATTGTAGCCAATTATAACGATAAGAGCAAAAACATAAAAGCCATAGCACAAAAGCTATCAATATTAACGAGTGCTTGCGTTTTTATCGATGATAACAAAATAGTTCGTGACGAGGTAAGACAAAACTTGCCTGAGGTGTTTGTGCCTGACTGGGATAATCATGATGAACTTCTAACTTTACTTTTAACTTGTGGTGCCTTTGATAGATTTGAGCTTTCGTTGAAGTCAAGAAATCGCAAACGATTATATGCGGTCTTACAACAAGAACGTGAGAAAAGTTATCTTCCGCGGTTACTTGTCAAGGTTAGTGATGACATAAACCATGTAGAAGCTATGCGTCTTTATGCAAAATCCAATCAATTCAAATTTTCAGAAAAGAAAGAGTATTATGAAAAAAGCCGTTCTCTAATTTTTGAGATATATAGAGGTAACGGTGAAAACTTGGGAGTTTGTTCTGCGGTAACTTATGCGGAGAACAAACAGAATATCCATGTACTAAACTGGGCTATCAGCTGTAGATATTTTGAAATTGGGCTTGAAGAATACATCTTGATGTACATTTTTGCTTTAGCAAATAATCGTACTATAACATTTGCTTTCGATGATACTGGGTTTAATGGAAAAGCCATTGAGTTGATAGAAAAGTATAAAGATATTTTTATAGAGAATGATAAAAATGGAAATATATGTTTTGTTCCAAACAGGCAGTCGATAAACGACATGCAACTTAATACCAATCTAAAAGAATATTGCAATGAATAAAAAGTACATTTATACAGTTGGTTATACCTTATTTCAAAAAGGTTATACCATAGATGTCAATCATTTGTTTGATACATTAAGAGAACATGGTGTAAATTTTTTGATAGATGTGCGTTCTGTTCCTTTCTCCAAGCAATATCCACAATGTAATGCAGACAACATGAAGATTGCAGGAAAGGAATTGGGCATACCATACATGAATATGCCGGAAATTGGTGCCAAAGCCAGTAGTCAGCAAGAGGTATTTTCTAAGGCAGCGGACATATTTTTCGAGCAAGAGGTTTTCCCCATAGCAAAAAGTTATCGTCCAGAGAAAACAGAATTGCTTGGTTCAGATGAGATTGTAGATTTTCGTAAATTCAGGCATGATGAGCATTTTGTAAGCGGATTAAAACGCATTGAAGATGCATATGACAAAGATTATACCTTGTGCTTGATGTGCAGCGAAAAGAAACCGATGGATTGTCATAGATATTTTTTGGTGAGCAAAGCACTTGAACAAAGATATGGTGATTGGCTTGAAATAAGGCATATAGTTGAAAAGTCTGATGGTGGAATCCACTTTATATCAAACTCGGATTTAGATAAGCAACTTGAGATATTCGTATGCGAAAAGAAAAAAGTGCTGAATATGATGTTCAAGGAAGAAATCCTAGATAATTATTTCGGAAATACCGAGCAAGAAAAACTCTATGACTTCTGCGATAGATATTGGAATTTATTACATGGATGGAAAAGATTTAACTACAATAACACCGAGAACTATGATTAATTTATTCAACATTGGCTTCACAAAAAAAACTGCAAAAGAGTTTTTTGGAATCATCAAATCGAACAATATTGATTGCCTTGTAGATGTACGACTTAATCCTAATGGGCAATTATCACGTTTTGCATTTGAACAGGATTTACCGTATTTCCTTTCGGAATTGGCAAATGGCTGTAAATATAAACACCGTGTGGACTTGGCACCGACTAAGGAATTACTGAAAGAGGTTAGAGATAAGTCTTGTCCTATGAGTAGGGATTACAAATTATTTGAGGTGGCATATAGGAAACAACTTGAATACAAATCCAATATTTCCAACTTTGTTGAAGAGTTCGGAAAGTATGAAAATGTTGTGCTGCTATGCTCTGAGCCGACAAACGAAAAGTGCCATAGAAGAGTACTTAGCGAGATGCTTCTTGATAAATTTAAAAACGATATTCAATTTGGAGGAAACCTATAATGAAAAAGCGAGTTTTTCTTCTTGCTGTCAGTTGCAAGAACGGAGGATTATGCCCTGGTGGAATTGATTTAGATAATCCTAAAGAGTGGATTCGTATTGTACGGGATGACGGTCAAGCTGGTGCAGTACAAGGGCATGAGATTGATTTTGCCCAACCGCTTGATGTAATAGAGTTTGACGGTCGTCCGATGCCACAGGGTAAACAAAAAGAGAACTGGGTGATTGACAATCATTCTTGCAGAAAGATTGGTACAGAGTCAATGAAGAGAGTTATGCAGGCTTTCAGGGAATATGGCTATCATGGCTTTTGGAATAACGGTTATTCGTATTTGAGAGAGGATGAACTGGAAAATGTAACTCAACCATCTGAATCTATATTATTGGTTTCAGATGTCAGGCTTTATAAAAATGATTATGGCAAGGCTAAGATTGATTTCACATGGAGTGGGTTGCGTTATCCAATGAGAGGGGTATCTTTGACCGACCAAGATTTCTACGATATATTGGATGATGAAGAAGTCTGTTATAAGTATGCCATCATTGTCATATCTATTCCCAAGGATGCCGACTGGACACATCCTGAAACAGGTGAAAGAAGAGCATATAAGTTTGTCAGCAAAGTGTTTGGAAGTAACAAATAATTCAGAATTGTCACATTGAGATTCCTGTATCTTGCCCTCTCTGAATTTTCCAGTCATACTTACCATCCGCCACATCGCCAACCTCTTTGAGTGTATGGCGATGTTTTATTTCGTCAAAGGGCTGTCGGCTCTCCGCATACTCACAGAGCCATGCGCCGACCATATTCTGCTGTTCGGTCGTTTCCCCGTACTCCTGCATCACGCTCTTGATGTCGGCGGCTTCTGACGGGGCGAAGAATGACTTGTGCTGCTCCGTTCCGAAATGGATAATCGCATCAATGGCTCGCCTAAATACCTCGCTTGCCTTGTAAAGCATATCCGCAAACAGGCTTAGGATATGTCTGCTCGCTTTGAGCGCACTTTGCAACAGGCGGATGGTCTTGTCTTTCTCCGCCGTGGCTTGGCTCACCGCTTGGCTGATGCGCTGCCGCTCGCCGTCCTTTTGCTCCTGAAGCTGCCGTACCGCCTTGTCCCTTTCAATGGCAAGTGAACGGCTCTGCACCAAAGCCCTGTCACGCTCCGCTTCGGCTTTCTGTTTTTCTGCGGCCAATGCCTTTGTCCGTTCCTCTGCCTTGTCCTTTACGGCTTCGGCAAAAGCTTTCTTCATGCGCTCGTTCTCGGCTTTGAGTTTGGCGTTTTCCTTTTCGACCGCAGCGGACTTGCCGACCCCCACAAGACTGCCGACGCTGTCAAGTATGCTGTCCACTTTCGCCTTGCGCTCCTCTTTGAGTTGCTGCTCCTTTTCGGCAATCTCGCTGTCGAGGGATTGGCGGTACTGCTCTTTCGCCTTGTTCTCGCCCTCCACGAATAAAAGTTCCGCTTCGGCTTCCTCCTTTGCGGCGATGGCGGCTTGCCTTGCGGCTTTCGCCTGTTCCGCTTCCTGCTTCTGCTTGGCGATGATGAAATCCGTGCGCTCCAGATGTTCCTTTCCCGTCACCTCCTTTGAGGTGCCCCTTTCCATTTCCAAACACTCAGCCAAAACGGTCTGCATCTCGCTCATGGCTTTCTCGTCCAGCTTGCAGGA
Organism: Phocaeicola sp. ICN-14070; assembly: GCF_037892625.1. NCBI lineage: Bacteria > Pseudomonadati > Bacteroidota > Bacteroidia > Bacteroidales > Bacteroidaceae > Phocaeicola > Phocaeicola sp. ICN-14070. Next base: position 12,237 of record NZ_JBBKBF010000022.1, read on the forward strand.
CTTGCCCGTATCGTGGTTCATCCAGTCCCATACGATGTGGGCGTGGAGGTTGGGCTTCCATGTGGCATTGTCGCCGGGTATTCCATAATGCCCCTCGTCACGGTGGATGAACACCTGCAGGGCTGTGATTCCCCAACGCTGTTTGCACACCTCACAGAACTTCCGTAACTGCTCCATCGTAGTATCTTCTTTGATGACGACCACGCCCTCCTTGAGCGGAGTGCTGCCACGGACGATGGTCACCTTGCCCGTCTTCTTGTTCACCCTTTCCCGGTCTTTGGTTTGCATCGCCCGACCTGTCTTTTCCTTGACCATAGCGGCTATCTGATTGTAACGGTCGGTGAGCGTGTCTTCGCCGAAATCAGATGATACCCATGTCTCGTTTCCTGCCATGAGGTCGGTACGGATGTAGAACTTCTCCTTGCGGATATTGGCGAGGTATTCCGCTGTCCTCCTGTTGTGCGCTTCGCTGCTGCCGATGTTGCACGGCTTGATGTTGATGGATGTCTTCTGTGTCATAGGGTTTGTCTGTATTTTGGGGGTTCACTTCGGGTTATTAGGGCAGAGCCTTAATCGGTGGGTGCAGGGAGAGGGTCACTTCCTGCTCCGGGTTCTTAGGGGTGGAAGCCACTAAGCGGAGTTTCCAAAGAGGGGGTCACTCTTTGGTCGGGTTGCACAGGGCTGAAAGTCCTTGCCGGGTTCTTAGGGCAGCGTCCTAAGCCCCTCGGGAGAGCCCACAACTTCGGAGCGCAGCGGAGAAGTTATAGTGGGCTATATCTGGGCAAGCCCAGCATTTATCCACGCCGTAAGTCCTCTCCCGCAAATACCACCAGCCGGGTTGTAGCTTTCAGCCGGGATAGAGTGCGTTCCCCGTACTTCTCTGCCAGTTGTTCCTTGGTGCAGTTGGTATTCGTGATTAAGAATTTGCCCTTGCGCTCGCAGTCATCCACGAAGTCAGGGAACACGTTGAAGCGGTTTCCGTATTCTTGATACGGTTCTTCACGGCCTATGTCATCAATCACAAGCAGATGGTTGCGCATCACTTCTGTGTAATGTCGGTTCATCTCACGTGCCAGGCAGATGGAGAATACTTTGTGAAAATAGTGTTGTATAATGCATGGAAGTATTTGTAAACAAATGATGGTCTTTCCCCTGCCACAATTGCCCATGCAGAACAGTCCAAGTCCTTTGTTGTCGGTCAGCCAGTCTGCCACCTTGTCGTATTCGGGCTGCCACATGTAGTTACAGCCCAAGAAATGCAGCAACCCTGCATCCAATACTTCTTTGGCATTGGGCAATCGAATATGCAGCCGTTGCGGTTGCAGGCATACTTTCCGTTCGGCAAAGAAATTTACTGTCGCTCTAAAATCTATTCTGTTGTCTGAATTTATATCTACCATTCTGATGTATTTTTGAATTTGTCCGGATTGTCGTCAGTCAGCTTTACGCCGACCTGCCAAGCCGGAAGAATCTTCTGACTGCTGCCTCCGTTATTCCCTTTTTTCATCAACCAGTTCACAAAATGCTGTTGTGCATCGGCTAGAGCCTTGGACTGGATACCGCATGTCCGTAGATAAAGAAAAAAATCTCCAAGCATTTCCTGTATCTTCATGTCGTCCACTTCCATTCCATGCTGGCTTGCATATTCTTTTACGTTGCCCAACCATTTGTCGTTATTGCGTAAGAGAGCCTGCAAGTCGTTCAGAAGAATCGGTTTCTCTTTAGAAATAATAGATTTATTGATTTTGTCTATACTATTTATAATGGTTCCGTTTGCCGTTCCACTTGCTGTTCCATCTTGCGCTACATTTGCTGTCACATTTTGATGTGCCGTTTGAGTGTCTGCCTTTATCAAAAGAGTGTAGCAGGGAACAGAGGAATTGTTCTTTCCCTCTTCGTAAGTGATTAGTCCACGGTCTTGCAGCTTCTTCCTCAAGCGGCAGAGCGTCTGACGGCTTATGCCGAGATTGTTGGTGATTCGTTGCGTGCTGCATCCGAAAGGGGTCTGCCAGTATCTGCGTTTGCATTCCGCAAGAAGAAAGAAATACAGTTGCGTTTCCTTTGCCGAGAACGCCTGCATTTCATTCTCCCTCCAGAACTGCCCCATATAGTCAAAAGAACGCATACCCACTTTATTTTCGGTCAAGTAAAGCCGCATCTACTTCTAGTTTGCTGAAATAAAGATGCTTGGCATTGAGATGATAGGGCAACTGTTTGCGCTGGCAACGCTTGCGGACGGCTCCAACTGACAAGCCGAGGTATTCCGCCACCTGTTTTACGTTCATCACGACATCGGCGTGTTTTTCCATCCGATGAATCACATCGTTCACGACCTTGATATAATGTTCCTGTTTCATAATTCTGTAATTTTAGTGAGACAAATTGCCTCCAATTGCGGTACCTTTCAATCGGAAAGCGACACAAAAGTACTTGGCAAGTCAGCTAAAAAACTAAATCCGCAACACTTTACTTCCGGATTTTATAGCTATTTATAAAATAAGCGCAATTTCATACTGTTAATCATACTTGAAATCTAATTATCAATCCGTTAATGTAACAAAAAGATGTCTCCGAATATGTTTCGGATAAGGCGGCTGAACATGAAAATTGTTGCCGTAAAAGTATGAAAGCAAGATTTAGCCCCATAAAAAGAACCGCAAACCAAAATAAAAATGTATATTTGCAATCAGAGCGGACTAAGAGAATTCGCCGTGAGTGTTCATTAACCGTGTTACCGCATTGTGTTACTCGCTCAAATCGAACATATTTATTGAATGTCGGAAGACTCTGATACAGAATAAAATACCGCTTGATATTTGAGAATAAAAAGGGCTAAATTCAGATACCAGGCGGATCACTCAGAAAAAAGCGATTATCTTGAAAAAGATAGTCGCTTTTTTCGTGTTGTATGCTCGGTATGAGTATTAGGGGGCAACGTAAAAATGGGTCAACGTAAAAACCTGAGGGCTTCATTGTTTAAGTATAATTTTTTAGGCAGTATGAATAGAAAGCCTTTTCCTTAAGTGAAGTAACATGGTATCTTTAAAAGCCAAAACGTGAAATATCCATATCTTGCTTTTTAGTCTCTTTATATCCTTTAAACTTGTAACTGAATGAAAGAGTCAGTGCCCGTTCGTACTCTTTTGTTGTCATGTCTAACCATTGATTCCCATTACGTACTTTTGTATGTGGATTTTTGGAGTTAAAAATATCATTGGCTTTTAGCTGTAACATGGCATTTCCATTTGGAAGTGTGTAACGGATTGCCATATCTATCCCACCTAAAGGTCTGATGATATAACTGCCTTGAATAGCTTCTGTTTGTCCAAATGCGGTTAATTCTAATTTGATATTCGGTTTGCCGCTTAGTGTGAAGGTGTTGTCCCACATGCCAACTCCTATCCATTTTTTGTTGTTAAACGGAGCGTCAAAATAGCTTTCAGCTTTATCGTGTTTCAACATCAAGTTTAATACAAGTTGACTGTCCCACCATTCACCTAATTTGAAGGGAAGAACAGAGGTTAATCCGAATTGGCTCATATAATCCCAATTCTGGAAATTATAGATAACCTGTAATTGTGAGGGGTTCAGATAAACCATTTGTGTAAAATAATCTGGTTTGTAGCTATAACTCAAACGGAAAATATACTTCCGTTTGAGGATGTAGGTAAGGTTTCCCGAGTAGTTGGTATATGGTTTTAAGGCTGTATTGCCAACAGATAGCTGATAGTTGTTCAAAAAAGTGGTGGCACCTCCTAACACCCAATAGTCAGGGTAAGTTTTGTCGGAACTGAAAGACAGCTGAAGGATGTGTGAGGGAGAAATGATATAATTCCCCTGAATCATAGGGTAAACTGCCCATTTCTTATAATCCATCATTTTGTAGTACTCCAGTGCTATTGAGGTACTCACGTCTAAATTCTGGCTAAAACGATATTTGAATCCGCTATATATGTTATAGGTATATTCATGAATTTTAGAATCGGTGTTACGGTTTTCTAATTCACTTTGGTTGTATTTCTGTTTATTCTGATTGCTTACAAATGCAAAAAAAGCACCGTAATTTATTTCCCAGAAAGAGGATAGAGAGTGCTTCTGGTTGGTATAAATTTTCAATCGGTTAATATTCTGATTCGACTGGCTTATGAAATCGGCAACATCATTTGTGGAAGAATAAGTAGAGAATGCTTGTTCTTCTTTATTGCTATAATTAGTGTAGTCTACTCCGATGTTTAGGCCAAATCCTGATATATAATTGAGTGATGCATTATGCATTTGTACTTTATCTGTATAAATATTTTGGGATTGGAATAAATTGCCGGTAGCTCGTAAGTTGCTTTGGTTTTCAGGGGTGAAACTGGCTGTATAGTCTGCACTTAAACTGCTGTTCTCGTTAAACTTATACGTACTTCCTAAACGCCATGTATGTTTGGTTTTTCTTCCGTCTCCATCTGTATATTGGTTGATGTTATATAACTCCTCATTAACGATGTGTTTGGTTTTCAACTCATTTCCTTGTCGGGTATACATGTTGTTTACATGATACATAAAATCGACATCCAGTTTGGGACTCATATGTGCAAGAGACAGACCTCCTCCACCTCCAGCTTCATTCTGTTGTACATAGTTGCCAGATACTTCCCCCTGTAAACCGCCTTCTCCTTTCTTATAATTTTTCAAACGGATATTGATTGAAGCTCCACGTACATGATACTGTGGTGGAGTGGTGTACATTATTTCAATTTGCTCTAATCGAGATGCCGGGGTGCTTTTCAGTAACGCTACAATTTGTTCATAGCTCATGGATGAAGGATGTCCATTCAATATGAGATGAATTTTACCAGCTCCTGCCAGTGTTAAGGTTCCTTCTTGCTCAAGGATGCCGGGTACTTTTCGGATAGCTTCATAGGCATTGGTAACCAGTTTATCAGCAGTCAGTTGAGGAATGTCATATGCTAACCTGTCACCTTTTACTGTTACCAAAGGGCGTTCACCTTTTACAACTATCTCTTTTAATGTGTGGTCTTTGGGAGATAATACAATATTGCCAACATGAATATCTGCATAAGTCTTTTCAAAGGTGTGGTAAAGAAGGTGCTGAATTATCAGACGAAAATTATTTTGGGGGTTGTGAAATAGGAAATATCCTTCGGAGTTCGTAATCGAAGCTTCCACAAAAGCGGAATCAACGGATTGCAAAATCACGGTGGCTCCATCTACTGCACATGAATCTGTGTCAATGACTCTTCCTTGTATTGTTTGAGCTGTTGCATTTAAGTGCATTGACCATACAACGATAACATTTAGAAACCAACGAAAGGCTTTCATTGCATAACGAATTAAGAAATAACAAATCAAAGATACTTACTCACTCTTTTTCCCCTGGAAGAATTCTTCCGTCTTGATGGCTTTTACACGTTCCTCTGCATATTCAATGGATTTTTTGTAGAAGTCTTGCTTGTTTTCATTTTGAACTGCTTGTAAGAATTTTTCGAACCAGGTTTTTTCCTGACTGGTATTTTTCATTAAATGATTCAAATATCCTAAACGAAAAAGGCTCATGTAATTGCGCGGATTGTACTCCAATACTTTTTTATGACACTTGATTCCTTCTTCGTATTTGCGTGATGAGGTATAGTTGGAGGCTTTGGTTTCATAAAGGAAAGATATTAGCATTTTGTCGGGTTGCAGCAGAACGATAGCTTCATCAATGATTTCATTTCCTTCATTCAAGAATCCCAGGTTGCTGGCCGCAATTCCATATTGAGAAAGGATATACACATTTTTTCGTTGCGTCTGTTCTGTTGCAAGTCTCAAGTAATCGTAAGCTTGTGAGAAACTGTCCCGACGTGCATACGACAATCCTAAATAGTAGTTGGTACTGGCTTGGTTGTCTCCTTCCTTTTTTATTTTTTGATACAAATCAATAGCTTTCTGGTATTGTTCTGACTCATAGTATACATGTGCTTTCAATCTGTTGATAGCCAGATCGGTAGAGTCAATTTCGGTGTATTTTTCTAAATAGTAAAGTGCGGTATCAGGTATCTCCAGCGTGAGGCAATTCTGTACTAATGACAATACATTAGGTTGATTCTCAATGTTTTGTTCAGCCATTTGGCGCCGATACATCAATGCCGAATCGGGTAATTCCAGTTTGTCATAGCATTTGGCCAACAAATCCAGCTTTTGTTCCGAAGTGTCATGATTTAAAGAGTCGCGATATAGCCTGATACTCTTTTGATAATAGCCTCTTTGGTAATAGCAATTTGCAACGGCATGTACCAATGTATCGGAGAAGTGAAGTTGCAGAGCGCGTTGATAACTCTCTAAAGCTTTCAGAAACTGACGTTTCTGAAAGCAGATTTCTCCTTGAGCATACATTATCTTCCAGTCTGCTGTATCAGTTTTTTCAAAGATGATAGATGAGGCTTGACAAATGGTAATTCCTGCTAGGTAGCATATAAACATAAATATTTTCATATCTTTTTTATTTTTCAGGTTGGAAAGAAACAGGTAGCGTAAATTCTATTCTCACTTTTGTCCCGTCGGCCAGCTCTGCGGGAGACCATTTGGGAGAACCTTTCAGCAATGTGATTACAGCGTTTTCAAAAGCTCTTTCTTTGGGAGCTTCAAGCACTTTAAAGTCGCAAAGTGTGCTATCTGTGTTTACTACAAACCGGACAATTACTTTTGCTTTTATGTTTTCTAGACCTTCGGGGTATTTCAGATTCTGACCGAACCATTGGTAAAAGGCTGTTATGTCCTTATCCTTGTCAAAACGAGGTTGCCGGGTTATTTGATCTTCCGGATATACGGATATGGTTTGTAGCATTTTGTCTTCTGTTGTTTTTTTATCTTGTGACAGAAGCCATTTTCCAGCTAATAGAATGAATAGCAATATAACCGCAGAAGCTAATATGTATATTGTTTTTTTTCTATGAGGTGTTTTCCTTTCGCTTCCCAAAAAGTATACATCATTTTCTTCTTTCATAATATACCTGTATTAAATTGTTTTTTCAATTAATGATTTTAATCCTCGCAAAGCTTCTTTGGATACATGAAGTGTGTATTTGACTGGAGAACTTGTATTCGCTAAAATCAGTTCTTGTTTGTTGATATTGATGACGTAAATAAAATTACTGTTGATTAGCAATCCTCGGCCAACACGGATAAACATTTTGGCACTATTTTTTAGTTGTTGCTCGATAATTCTTTCAAAGGATGATAAGTTAAAAGAAAAAGTATAATCCTCGCCATTTATCAATTTCATGGTAGTGTAACTTCCATCTGAACTGATATAAGCGATATCATTATTGGCAACCCTGACTAAAAGGGCATTGTTGGATACAATTAAATATTCAATCATAGCATCTAAACGTGATGTTGTTTTATGCAAATGAAAGAATTTTTATGGATATAGTCACTTTGTCAAGTGAACCGTTTTATGAAATCCCCGTTTCATTTTATGAAATTCAATAGGTCTTTGTGCCTTGTTTGAAACACAAGTACGTTTCACTTCAAACGCACTTGCGTTTAATCTAAAATGCACTTGCGTTTTAATCAAAACGTACTTGCGTTTGAGAGGAAACGTACTTGCGTTTTGAGGTGGCAATTATTACTTTATGAAGCGAAAATTGTAATGTACTGATAATATGCCTATTATTGAATTTTCTTTCGGTAAGAAGTCGGTGTCATCCCCATATGCTTTTTAAAGCACCGGTTAAAGTGTGCGACTGATTCAAAGCCGCATTCCAGACTGATTTCTGAAATATTCCATTTCCCGTTTAATAATAGTTTGCAGGCATAGCCAATTCGCATGTCCGTGATATGGTGTCTGAATGTTTTTCCGGTGTTTTCCTTGAAAAAACGGCAGAAGGCAGTTGGGTTCATGGCAGCGTATGAGGCTACATCCTCCAGGCAGATTGGCTGGGTGTAATGCTTGTTGAGGAAGGCCATGACCTTTTCAATCTTTCGTCCGTTAAACCGCGCTGGAATTGGATCGTAGGCAGGAGAGGAGATGACTTTTTCTGGAGTAAGATGCGTCAGTGCATCCAGCAGTTGCAGGAACTCCACTATTTGTCCCACCCCTTCTTTTTGTGGGATGCGCTTTATTATCTGCGGAATATCATCCGTGCAATTGGATAGTGAAAACAGCAGTCCTCTTTGTGCCTCTTCCAACAGGCGATTGATACCTTGAAACTGGCTGTAGTGCGAGAAAGCATATTGCATGAAATCCTTTTCAAACTGGATGATAACCCCGTTCACTCTTAATTCTTCCTTCAAGTCATATTCCGGTGCGTTTTCCAGGTAATGAGGAAGGTTGGAACCTAAAAGAAACAGTTGCTGGTCGGAGAAATCGGTCATGCCGTCGCCTGCCATTCCCAGGCCATATCCCTTTTCGATGTAAATCACTTCAAACTCACTATGGAAGTGCCAGGGATAAGTGAAGTTCTTGTAATCGTAGAACCGGGCCTTTAGCGGGTGGGCATCCGTAATATCCAGTTGTTCATTGAGTATCTTTCTCATGTTAGGAAAAGGAAAAAGTAAGATACTGCAAAGTTACGCAAATAACCTGCAAAAATTGGCAAATGTTCATGTTTATTTCTCCTCTAACTTTGGGGCAGATAAAAATGGACATAATATGAACAGTTTGTTTGATGTATCCGGAAAAGTGGCTGTAGTTACAGGCGGTTCCGGGGTATTGGGAAGTAACATATCTGAAGGCCTGTTGAAGGGCGGAGCCAAAGTTGTAGTGATTGGAGCACATTCTGACCGGGTGGAAAAAGCGTTGGAAAGACTTAGAACGACCGGGGGAGAAGTTTGCGGTTTTACCTGCAATGTGCTCGACATGGACAGTTTGCGGGAGGTGAAAGAAAAAGTGCTGGCCCAGTGGGGAAGGGTAGATATCCTGGTCAATGCAGCGGGAGGAAATATCCCGGGAGGTACGCTGGCTGAAACGCAGCACGTGTTCGATATGAAGGTGGAAGACTTGAACAAGGTGGTAGACCTGAACCTGAACGGTACGGTATATCCTTGCCTGGTGTTCGGGGAAGTTATGGCCGCACAGAAAAGCGGTAGTATTATCAATGTGTCTTCCATGGCGTCTTATGAAGCCATTACCCGTGTGCCGGGCTACTCCATGGCCAAGAGTGCAGTAGAGAATTTCACCCGCTGGATGGCTCAGGAAATGGCCTTGAAGTTCAGTGAGAAAATTCGCGTGAATGCCATTGCGCCCGGTTTCTTTATCGGAAACCAGAATCGTGCCGTACTGATAAATCCTGACGGTTCGCTGACGGAACGTAGCCGGAAAGTCATAGCCAAGACTCCGATGAAGCGTTTTGGTGACATCTCAGAACTGAATGGAGCCGTACAGTTCCTGTGCAGTGAGGCGGCCAGCTTCATTACGGGAGTTACTTTGCCCATCGACGGAGGATTCAGTTCATTCAGTGGAGTATAATTTAAGGGAACGGTAACGATGGAAAAGACTTGGAGATGGTTTGGTAAGAAAGACCGCATCACGCTTTCCATGCTTCGGCAGATTGGGGTGGAAGGCATTGTGACAGCGCTTCACGAGGTGCCCAACGGAGAGGTTTGGACCACAGAGGCGATTAATGACTTGAAAAACTATATTGAATCGTACGGCATGAGGTGGTCGGTTGTAGAAAGTCTTCCGGTGTGCGAGGCTATCAAATACGGTGGCCCTGAGCGTGATGCCTTGATAGAGAATTACAAAATCAGTCTGGCTAATTTGGGGAAATGCGGAGTGAAGACCGTGTGCTACAACTTTATGCCGGTCATCGACTGGATACGTACAGATTTGCATTATGCCTTGCCCGACGGAAGTTCTTCGCTTTACTTTAACCGGATACGTTTTGCCTATTTCGACTTGAAGATTTTGCAGCGTGAAGGAGCGGAGCGTGATTATTCACCGGAAGAATTGCAGAAGGTGGAAGAACTGGACTGCCATATTACTCCTGAGGAAAAAGCCGAACTGATAGATACGATTATTGTTAAAACTCAAGGGTTTATCGACGGTAACATTCAGGAGGGAGAACAATACCCTGTCCGTAAGTTCCGTGAACTGCTTGCATTATATAAAGGAATAGACCGCCAGAAGCTGAGAGAAAATCTGTGTGAATTCTTGAAAGCAGTGATGCCGGTGTGCGATGAATATGAAGTTAATCTGTGTATTCATCCGGATGATCCTCCTTTTCAGGTGCTCGGTCTTCCGCGTATTGTCACCAGCGAAGAAGACATTGACTGGCTGCTACATGCCGTGGACAATCCGCATAACGGACTGGCTTTCTGTGCCGGTTCCTTGAGCTCCGGAAGTCAGAATGATACCCGTGAACTGGCCTGCCGCTTTGCTCGGAGAACCCATTTTGTCCATCTTCGCAGTACGGAAATATTGCCTGAAGGAGATTTCAGAGAGACATCACATCTGGCCGGAAGAGGTCATTTGCTGGAGCTAATCCGTATTTTTGAGAAAGAAAATCCCGGACTGCCCATGCGAGTAGACCATGGACGTACGATGCTGGGCGATGAAAAAGAAGGATACAATCCCGGTTACTCTTTCTACGGACGTATGTTTGCCCTGGCACAAGTGGAAGGTATGATGGCAGCAGTCCGTGATGAAATGACCAGCGGGATGATATAACTCAGGGCTGTTTTTGCGTGCGGTACTCTTTGGGAGAGATGCCGGTATTTTTCTTGAAAAAACGGCTCAGGTAAGAAGAGTCCGGAAACTGACAGAGGGAGGCTATTTCTGCAATGGATAAAGCCGGATTGTTGAGCAGGACTTTCAGTTCGGCAGTCAGCTGTTCGTCGATAAGCGCTTTCGGAGTCTTTCCGTTGGAGTAGGTTTCCGTAATTTCGTGCAGGTAACGCGGAGAGATGCAGAGCTTTCCGGCATAGAACGATACCTGATGCATTTGTGCGGCATGTTCGTGAATCAGGTGCATAAACCTGTGAAACAAAAGTTGCTTCCGGGTGTACGATTCGGCCACTGATACGTACGTGTCGGGAATGGAACTGAAAAGCCACATCAGCATACCTTGCAGGAAATTCAGTTCCAGCCGTTCGCTGAATGCAGAAGGAGGCTGGGTAAAAAGCAGTTGTCCCATGTTCATCCATAGACTGATGTTTTTCCAGCTTTCTTCTTCGTGGTTGTATTGTGGAAACTCTCTCATGTAGTTGAAATACGTGGTGTCGAGTGAAATGGCTGCCTGTAGAAAGAGCTTCTTGGGATAAAGCAGAAAGCGGACGTGAAAATCATCGGATGCATCTATAAGTTGCATGATACTTCCTTCCCAGAAAATAAGTTCTGACATTTTGTGTAGGTGAAATTGCTGTGCACCGGTGGAGAGAATACCTTCTCCGCTGGTGCATTGTAGTTGAATGCCACAGTCGAAATGGAGCAGGGAAGCTTTCAGAAAGGCCAGATTGCCTTCATCATAATGGATGGCGGTGAGAGATGATAATAAGGAAATATCCATGTGAAGATGGTTTTATGAAACAAAAATACGGTTTTTCTTCGAGAAAAAGAGGAGCTAGTTCCGATTTTGAAAAATTTTGTGCGGTAAAAGGAAGATGAAAACTTCGTCATAATGTCTAATTTTGCAGCGTTTTAAAAAAAAGGATATTATGACAAGACAATAGTTCGTTAAAAATTCGCCAAGCCTAAGCGGCTCTGGCAGTAAATAAAATGAGTTCTTTGAAAAGTTTGTCAATAACTTGCGGGTCTGGGCTAATCCCAAACACGCAAATAAATCGTTCAAGCATATAAGCATTGTGTATGAAAGACTTGCAGGAGAATATGGAATAGGTTATTCCGAGCCTCTTACATGCCGCTTTGGCCAAGTTGACAGCAGCAAGCGATGCATTGAAGTGAAAATCCAATTTCCTGAAGTCGATAGACTGGCAGTTGGTGATTCCTGCATGCTGCTTGCCATCTCTAAAGCAAAATTCCAACTGGAACCTGGTTCTGTAATAATCCAGCACCTCGCGTCCATCCATGGAATCGTCTGTAGAGAAATAAAGCTGCCACTTGTCTGTTCTTCCGTCCATCGGATACCAGATGGCTAAGAAACATACCTTTTGAAAGCTTTAGCATAAACCCTCAATCCGTATAGCTTTCCCTTGTTCACCTCGTATTCCTTGCACCGGGTCAAATCCAGATTGGCAAAGTCAATCCTGCCGTCAAACCACTTGGGATGGCCACGTTTTCCTGTTTTCTGTTCCAATGTCGGATAGTACAGGATTACGTCATTCCGAAAGCGGCTGATGACATGGAAACCGTTCTCACACATAGGTGTTATGAATGTTTCCTTGGAAAAGAATGCGTCTGCAACCACCGTTCTGGACAGGCTCTGTAGCTTGTCTTTTCTACTGATAAGATAGCTGCTGTACCAGTCAACGAGGTTCTTGTCCATATTATCCAAGGTCTTACAATCCGGTGTCTGAATGGAACCTAAAGTCATGCATTCATGGTTGTCGATGTCAATGACACCGATGCCCATGATTTCCAGTCCACGCTTGTATTCTCCTGCACAACCAGACCAGAAGTAACCTATCCAAGGTGTCTTCTTGCCTGATTTGGGAATATAGGAAGGGTCGATGGCAATGGCTTTTCTTTTGCCTGTGAGATGCTTGCTGATGATAGATCCGTTGAACGCAAACCAGTCGAAAGTTTCATGCTCAAAAAGGTTACGATAAGTCTGTTCTGAGAAACAGCCATATCTGCCCAATTGAAGGAAATTTATACGATCTGGGATGGCCATGAATAATTTCATGGTGTCCATGAATGCTTTTTCAAAAGGTTTGTGTATATTCGCTACTGATTTGAGAGCCGACAGGCACTCGGATTGGTATTGCATAAGGAGTGTTTCTTTAGTCATAATCAGAAGAGTTCAGGGACTTCTAATTTACTAAAAACCAACGAATTATGCAGTGTTTTTTTTACCTTTATTATCAGCAGGTTAGCACATTTTTTTCAGCACATTTCTTCATGCTTAACCATTCGTTTTTGACAACATTTCAATGACCTCTTTAGTGTTTCCGAACCGACTTTTGCCGGTTTTATTGTTTAACTTTTAATTTTTCGGTAAAAATTTACCGAAGTATTGTTCGCTTTATAAGTAAGGGCTGGTGTTTCATTGGTATAGAATGACTACTCTTTTTTAGGTATCTTTCAAACGTTTGATGGAGTGAAGTAGCAGGCTGAATTATTCCTGAATTTTATATGTGTTAGTAAATCAGTGATTTATGTGATATGCCTTTTGAACTATAAAGAAATTTCCTTCTACCTATAATTCAGTATCTTTTTGTTTGTAAAATTCGTAATTTTTAGGTATTGATAGCCTTTTTTGTGTAGTCTACCTTTGCGGTGTTCAAAAATCGCAGAGAAATGAAAAAAAAAGTTAGTTTATTTTTAACCGCTCTTTGCTGTGCCGTAGGAGCTGTTTCGGCCAGTGAAGTTGATTCGGTGCAGGTGGCTGAAGTATACGGAAATGTAACAGCATGCAAACAGCATACGGACAATGACGAATATACCCGTTTCCGTGTAGGAGGCTATGGAGAAGTTGTGGCCAGTTTTAAGGATTATGGCATCAATCGTTATTACGGTAATCCCAATGGAAACACCCGTGATCATCGGAACACGATTTCTATTCCGCGCTTTGTGCTGGCAATGGATTATAAGTTTACTCCGAAATGGATTTTGAGCGCAGAAATCGAATTTGAAGCCGGAGGAACCGGGTCTGCCATGGAGCTGGAGAACTCGGAAAACGGCGAATATGAAACGGAAATGGAAAAAGGGGGAGAAGTGGCCTTGGAGCAGTTTCATATCACCCGTCTTATTCATCCGGCTTTCAACGTACGGGCAGGACACATGATTGTGCCGGTGGGATTGACCAATGCACATCACGAACCGATTAATTTCTTCGGCACAGTGCGACCGGAGGGTGAAACCACCATCCTGCCATCTACCTGGCATGAAACGGGTATTGAGTTTTTCGGTACGTTGGGAAAAGGATATGCCACTTTCGACTATCAGGTGCTGGTGGTGGCCGGATTGAATGCCAACGGGTTCGACCGGAATACCTGGGTAGCCAGCGGTAAGCAGGGCTTGTTTGAGGAAGATAATTTCAATTCTCCGGGGTATGTGCTTCGTGTAGATTACCGTGGAGTGCCGGGGCTGCGTGTGGGAGGTTCTTTTTATTATTGTGCCAATACGGCAGGTAATTCCGACAAACCCAATTTCTACGAGGGACAGAAAGCACCGCTACGAATTTATTCAGGCGACTTGCAATACAAGAATGACTATGTGACCGCACGTGCCAATGTGGTCTATGGTAATCTGAGCAACTCAAAGTTTATTAGCAGCAAGAATGTACGTTTGTCGAACAATGCTTCTTACAGCCGCGTGGTTCCGGTAGCTAAAAATGCGGTCAGCTATGCCGGAGAAGTGGGTGTGAACCTGCGTTCCATTTTCAATCACAATCCCAAAGTTCCTGTGATTTATCCGTTTGCCCGCTATGAATACTATAATCCGCAAGAAAAAGGAGAAGCCGGGCAGACCATGGACTTGCGTAACAAGGTCAGCATGTGGGTGGCTGGATTGAATTGGTTTGCTTTGCCTAATCTGGTGGTGAAGGCAGACTATACTACCCGTCAGATTGGTACAGGAAAGATGTTCGGTACCGGACCGTATACCAGTGAAAATGAGTTTTCCATTGGCTTGGCCTACATCGGCTGGTTTTTCAAGAAATGATTTATTAACTCCTAAAAAACTATTATGTATATGAAAAAGAATTTCTTTTATGCGGCAGCCTTGGCAATGGGGCTGACCTTTTCGATGACAGCGTGCAGTAACGAAGACACACCGACAGAACCGACCGATGCGGCCAACATTGACTATACGTCGGAAAACGCGACGAGCTGGAACAACTACATGAAGGCAGTAGTTACTTTACTCCGCAAAGATGCTTCCGACTTGTATGGCTATTGGGCTACCAGTTACAAGGGAGGTGAAAGTTATGCTGTGACCTTTAAAAATCATGGGGCACCGTTCAACAGTGCAGGTTCTTGCGTGCAGCAAGTGATAGACGGTTGTGTAGACATAGCTAATGAGGTGGGAGAAACAAAAATCGGTGACCCATATTCTAAATACCAGGCAGGGAAGGTGACAGAAGCCCTCTACGCCGTGGAATCGTGGTATAGCTGGCATTCGCGCGAAGACTATTCCAATAACATCGTATCTATTTGTAATGCTTTCTGCGGCGTGCGCAGTGAGGCTTTGATTAGCGGAGCCGCTATTGATAAAACTCAGGTGGCTGCGCAATCTTTGTACACGGTATTGGTGAGCAACGGACAGCAGGAATTGGCAGATAATACTTTGTCGGCCATCAAGAATGCTTACGATAAGATTTTAGCCATCCCGCAACCGTTCCGTAACCATATCAACAGCGAACAGAGTCTGGCGGCTCAGGAAGCCTGCAGTGAACTGAGTGTATTGTTGAAAGATAAAGTGAAACCGGCTTGTGATGCATTGTCGGAAGCAGTGTTGAGTCCGGTGGTAAAGAACTACGTGGATGTTGTGGTATTACCCACTTATTCAGACCTGAAAGACAGAGTGGCTACTTTGTATGATAAGGTGAATACGCTGGCAGCCAACCCAACCAACCAGGCTTTCAAGGATGCTTGTGATGCGTGGATTAGTGCCCGTGAACCGTGGGAGAAGAGTGAGGCTTTCCTGTTTGGCCCGGTAGCCGATCAGGGACTTGACCCGAACATGGACAGCTGGCCGCTTGACCAGGCTGCCATCGTGAACATCCTGAATTCAGGGGATTACAGCCAGATGGAATGGAGTGGCGATTACTCTGAAGACAGTGAAGCCATTTCTGCCGCACAGAATGTACGTGGTTTCCATACCCTGGAATTTCTGTTGTTCAAAGACGGACAAGCACGTACGGTAGATTAAGCATGAAGATAAATTTTTGATGAATGACAGGCAGGGGAGTAAAGAAGGGGAAGTCCTCCTTTACTTCCTCTGTATGTTTCCGAAAAAGAGAAGAATAAATGAGAATAGTAAAACTTTTGTTATACGGACTTTTCCCCTGTTTTCTATGGAGCTGTGAGAGAGAAGGAACCGACCAGCAGTACGTGGAGGTGCCGGAAGGCTTTGCACTGTCAGCCGGTACGGCTACTAATTTTCTGACTTCTTCGAAAGCTTATGATTTTGAAGCGTCGTGGCTGTCGGGTATTTACAGCAGCCGTTTCAACGACGGAGATGGATTGTATGACGATGTGCGTACCAGTAGTAATCAGGATGGTGGATTAGGTCCCGTGTATGCCGGTTATTCTTGCGGTAGTTGTCACCGCAATGCCGGACGTACCAAGCCTACCTTGTGGAGTGAAGGTGGCTCAGGAAATTACGGTTTTTCTTCCATGTTGGTATATATCACCCGAAAGAACGGAGCCTTCTTCCAGAACTACGGCCGTGTGCTTCATGATCAGGCCATTTATGGGGTGGAACCGGAGGGAAAATTGTCAGTGAAGTATGACTACCAGACATTCGAATTTCCCGATGGAGAAACTTATGAACTTTGCAAACCGACCTATACCATTACGGAGTGGTATGCCGATAGTATCCGTCCGGAAGATTTGTTCTGTTCTGTCCGTATACCGTTACGTCATGTGGGGATGGGGCAGATGATGGCACTCGACCAGAAAGAAATCGAAGCATTGGCTGCCAAAAGTAATTACCCTGAATACGGCATTAGCGGACGGTGCAATTATATCAGTGAGCGTGGAGTAACTCGTTTGGGACTTTCGGGCAACAAGGCACAGCATGCCGATTTGACGGTGGAATTAGGATTCTCCAGTGACATGGGGGTGACCAACAGCCGTTATCCTGAGGAGATATGTGAGGGACAGATACAGATGGATCAGGGCAGTATGATGGGACTTTCGTACGACCAGCTGGACGTGTCGACCGAGGACATGGAGGATGTGGACTTGTATATGCACTGCCTGGGTGTGCCGGCCCGCCGGAATGTGAATGATCCGCAGGTACAGAAAGGAGAACAGAAATTCTATGAGGCGAAATGTCACCTTTGCCATGTGACTACGCTGCATACAAAAGTAAGAGGAGCCACACTGCTGAACGGTACGGAACTACCGTGGTTGGGCAATCAGACCATCCATCCGTATTCTGATTTTCTGCTGCATGATATGGGGTCGGAAATTATGGGTGTGGGTTTGAACGACAATTACGTAAGTGGTCTGGCCCGGGGGAATGAATGGCGTACCACTCCATTATGGGGCATCGGCTTGCAGGAAGTGGTGAACGGACATACCTATTTCCTGCACGACGGACGCGCTCGTAACCTCGTAGAGGCTATCATGTGGCACGGAGGAGAGGCGGAAGCTTCGAAAAACTTGTTTAAGCGCATGAGTAAGGAAGACCGTGATGCCTTGATTGCGTTTTTAAATTCACTTTAATCATTAAGTATAGAAACTGATAACTTATGAAAAAAATACTGACTGCCTTGTGTCTGTCTGCGTTAATGCCATTGACAGCACTGGCACAACATGAAGAGGATACGGAAAATGGTATCGTGTCGTTGGCTGGGAGAGAAGGATTTACCATCGCTTCTAAGAAAGGAGATTTTGTGTTCAAGCCTTATCTGTTAGTGCAGACAAGTGCCAACTTCAACTGGTATGATGATGAAGGACTGGACAAGGCCTATAATCAGGACAATGTGGCTAACTCAGGCTTTGCTATTCCTTATGCAGTGTTGGGCTTTACAGGGAAAGCCTTTGGCAAAGTGTCGTTCAATCTGTCACTGAATGCAGCGGCTACGGGCGCAGCCTTGTTGCAGCAGGCTTGGTTCGATGTGGAGCTGAAAAAACAGTTTTCTATCCGCGTGGGTAAGTTTAAGACTCCTTTTTCGCATGCTTACCTGACTACGTTAGGAGAAACCTTGATGCCCTCCTTGCCGTTGTCGCTGACCGCTCCAGTGATTCTGCCCTATTCGTTGAATGCCGTGACTCCCAATATCGGAACAGGATTCGACTTGGGAGTGGAAGTACACGGGCTGCTGGCGGATAAGTTTGGTTATGAAGTGGGACTTTTCAATGGTACGGGTATTTCGGTGAATACGGCAGGAAAGACCTTCAGTGACGACTGGCACATTCCTTCCTTGCTTTATGCCGGACGCTTTACCTATATGCCCAAAGGAGTGATGCTCTCTACGCAGGGAAATCCTAACCGGCTGAACGAAGACAAGTTGATGCTGGGAGTATCCACTTCATTGAATGTGGAGAGTGAAAATGAAAGTACGAACGATTACCGTGCCGGACTGGAGTTTGCCATGTTGAAAAGAAAACTCTATCTGGGAGCGGAAATGTATTACATGCACGTGGGCTTTACCAAACGGCAGAAAATTGACCAGGGGTATCACTACCTGGGTGGATACGTACAGGGAGGCTATTTTGTGACTTCCCGCTTGCAAGCTACGGCACGTTATGATTTCTTCAACCGTAACGGAATGGATACAAACGGATTCATGAATATGCCGGCCGTGGGAGTAAACTATTTCTTTAAAGGCTGCAACCTGAAACTACAGGCTATGTATCAGTTTGTAGGACGCTGGGGACACGATACACAACTTGACCGTGACAATGACGACTTGGGTATAGCGACCCATAATGCCACGGTGATGCTTCAGTACACGTTCTAAAGAGGAGGGTATGATGAAAAGAAATGTGTATGGATGGATACTCTTGGGGCTGGGAATCCTATGCTTGGTCTCCTGCGATGAAGGACGTATCTATGAAGCGGTGCCTGCTACGGCAGAAGGCGGACGTACGGTGAAGTTCACCGGAAAGGTAACGGGTATGGATACCTGGCCCTCCGGATATACGGTAGCTGTAGCCGGTTTTGATGCGAAAAGTGAATATGCACTGACCTCTGCCAATGTGATGCCTTCGCAGATAGGAGAAGATGGTACGGTCCAGGTGGTGATGTCGGGAGTGACAGATGAAGTCACTCAAATCGAATTGTGCGTGATTAACCGCATTCGAGAGCGGGTAGTGACCTTTGCCAGGGTCGATTGCTCGGAAACGGCAGAAGACACGATTCGTATGGACGTGGGTGCACAGCAAGTCGGCATGTTCCAAGCTGTGCAACAGCAAGTGTTTGATTTCCGCTGTGCCAGTTGCCATGGAGGAAGCACTTCAGCGGCAGGGCATTTGTTCCTGACTACAGGAAAAAGCTATGAACAGCTGGTAAATGTCCCGTCTGTAGTGAATCCGGAAGTCATGAGGGTGAAACCGGCAGATGCGGAAAACAGCTTTTTGTATCAGGTACTGCATGAAAACGGTCACGTGCACCATGACCATCAGGACATTCTTTCGGCTGAGTCGGTATTATTGAACTTGATAGATGATTGGATAAATGGAGGTGCCAAACCTTGAATATTAAAATAGTATGAATATGAGCCACAAACAACTACGAAACCACAAGTCACAAGAAAATACATTAGTAGAAATTTCACGTTTTGAACCGGCTGAAGGAGTCGCTGAATACCATGTGATGATTCATGTTACCCAGCCTTCTTTGACGTATCAGGAGCAATTGGATACTTTGCTCGATACCTATTATCAGCTGTTGGAGAATGAGTTGAAGGGAGCTGTTGCTGTGTTCAAGCGTTATTTTTTAAGCGATGCTGCCAATCAGGCCGACTGGCTGGCGGTACAGGTGCCGGAAAGCTCGGTCTGTGCCTGTTCGATTGTGGAACAGCCCCCACTGAACGGAACAAAAATAGCTTTATGGGTATATCTGCAATCCGGTGTGCAATGTCGTGCGCTGGAAAGCGGATTGTTCGAAGTGTCACATGGGGCTTACCGCCATCTGTGGGGTGGTTCGGCTTGTAACCGGGCGGCCAATTCAGAATACCAGACTCGTTTGCTGCTGAATGATTATATCCTGCAACTGATTGCACAGGGAGGGCATCTGGCCGAGAACTGCATTCGTACCTGGTTTTTTGTACAGAATGTAGATGTGAATTATGCCGGAGTGGTAAAAGCCCGTAACGAAGTGTTTGTGACGCAGGGGTTGACACCACAAACACATTATATAGCCAGTACCGGTATCGGCGGGCGTCATGCCGATACACAGGTACTGGTACAGATGGATACGTATGCCGTATTAGGTATCCGTCAGGAACAGATTCATTATTTATATGCACCGACTCATTTGAATCCTACGTATGAGTATGGAGTAAGTTTTGAACGTGGTACGTATGTGGATTATGGCGACCGACGTCAGGTTTTTATATCCGGTACGGCCAGTATCAATCACAGGGGTGAAGTGGTGTATCCGGGCGATATCCGGAAACAGACCGAACGCATGTGGGAAAACGTGGAGGTCTTGTTGAAGGAAGCAGAAATGTCGTTCGATGACATCGGACAGATGTTGGTTTACCTGCGCGATGCAGCAGATTATACCATAGTACGGGAGATGTTCGACCAGCGTTTCCCGGAAATACCAAAAGTGATTCTATTGGCTCCTGTCTGTCGTCCGGGTTGGCTGATAGAGATGGAGTGCATGGGTACAAAAATGATGAAGCATACACAGTATCCTGATTTTTAGTTTGTATGAAAGAACGTCTGTGGAAAAACGTCTGGGTAGTTCTTTATGTGGTGCTGATGGGAGTATTGGCCATAGCTACTTTTTTAGAGCATGCATACGGAACAACTTTTGTTCAGACACATATATATCATGCTTGTTGGTTTTGTGGCTTGTGGGGTGCGCTGGCTTTTGGGCTTGTGCGGGCATGTGGCAAATGCCGGTTGTGGAAGCGCCTCCCGGTCTTGTGGTGGCATGGCTCTCTTTTAGTGATACTGGGAGGGGCCATGCTTACCTACCTGACAGGTGAAAAAGGGTATGTACATCTGGTGCAGGGGCAAGAAGTGAAGAGTTTTATCCGGACTTCCGATCAGCAAACGAGGGTGTTGCCTTTCAGCCTTTCTTTGGACAGCTTCAGGGTGGTTTATTATCCGGGAACGGAAGCTCCTTCTGATTACAAGAGTTACGTGGGTTGTAAAGTGAATGGACAATGGAAAGAAGAGGTAATTTCAATGAATCATATTCTTTCTGTAGAAGGTTATCGTTTTTATCAGTCATCATACGACCCGGATTTGTCTGGAAGCTGGTTGAGTGTAAACTATGACCCTTGGGGAATTGCTGTGACCTATGCCGGGTATTTGTGTCTGGCTTTCTCTTCTTTATGGCTGTTAGGTAGCCGGAGGGAGACTTTTTTCCGCTTGTTACGTCATCCGCTATGGAGAAAAACGGGACTACTATGGCTGGGAGTATGTGCTTTCCAGTTGACGGCTCAAGCTCGTCCGGTCAGTGTCCTGTCCCGGCAGGATGCGGAAAAGCTGAAGATGCGTCAGGTGATATACCACGACCGTGTGGCGCCCTTCCATACTCTGGCCCGTGACTTTGTAATCAAGTTGAGCGGAAAACCTTCTTATCATGGCTTGACGCCGGAACAGGTGGTGGCCAGCTGGTTACTTTATCCCGAAGAATGGCAGCACGAACCGATGTTTCGGGTGAAAAGTGAACGGTTGAGGCAGGAATTAGGATTGAAATCGGAGTATGCCGCACTGGTAGACTTGTTTGATGGAAAGACCTATCGGTTGGAGGGATTGTTGCAGAGACTACAGGACGAAGTGCGAAATACGCATGAGAAAGGCTGGTTAGAGAACCGTCAGGCAAAAAAGTTGGAAAAAGAAGTGTTGGAACTGGATGAGAAGGTCGGTATGGTACTGATGCTTCAGAAAGGTACTTTTATCCGTCCTTTGCCGGAGGATGGAAGTGTCACTCCGTTATCGCCGTTAAGAATACGTGCAGAGATTTTCTATCATGCGGTACCGTTCACTAAAATTTTGTTTATGGCTAATCTTTCTTTAGGCTTGCTGGCTTTGGGATGGTGGGTCTATTCCTATGTGATGCAAGAAGGCGATAAGGCAAGAAACTGGAGGAGTAGGTGGCGACGGATATGGGTGTGGGCTGTATGGATGGCCTGTCTGTTTCATTGGACTTCTTATTTGCTTCGTTGGTATATTGGAGGACGGATTCCTTTGGGAAACGGACATGAAACGATGCTTTTTTTAGCGGGATTTCTGTTATTGTGTACTTGTATCTGGCAGCGACGGTTCTCGTTTTTGCTTCCAACCGGTTTATTGCTTTCCGGTTTTACCTTCCTGGTGGCTTATCTGAGCGAGATGAATCCGCAGATAACCCCGTTGATGCCGGTATTGCTGTCACCCTGGCTGAGTCTGCATGTATCATTGATTATGGTGTCGTATGCCTTATTTGCTTTGATGTGTCTGTGTAGTATCCTGGCATTGAGTATTCGGCGGCATACATGGCAGCGGCAACGGCTGACTTTATTTTGTCGGGTCTTGCTTTATCCGGCAGTGTTGTGCTTGGGAATTGGAATTTTTATCGGTGCGGTATGGGCCAACGTGTCCTGGGGGAGCTATTGGGCTTGGGATCCGAAAGAAGTCTGGGCTCTGATTACTTTCATGCTTTATGGAATGGCTTTTCATGTGCAAAGTATCCCTCGTTTCAGAAATCCGTACTTTTTTCATTGGTTTTTAATCGTTTCGTTCTCTGCCATACTGATGACCTATTTCGGCGTAAACTATGTACTCGGAGGAATGCACAGTTATGCCGGATAAGTGATAGCTTTTTATCATTTTGGGCGAATGATTTGTTTATTGATAGTTTTTCATTACCTTTGGATAGTGAATTTAAAAATGGACGAAGTATGAAATCTTTGAATTATGCATTAGTCAGTTCGCTCTGTGCATTAGTTATCGGTATATTATTGGTCACATGGCCAGATGTAGCAGTGAGTTACCTGGTAATTACTATCGGGGTGTTGTTCCTTATTCCCGGACTGGTCGGATTGTTTTCTTATCTGGCCTTGTTGAACAAGAGTAAGGTAGATACTCCTCGTCCGGGGTTTCCTATAGTTGCGTTAGGCAGTACACTTTTCGGTGTATGGCTGATTATCATGCCTTCTTTCTTTATCGGGGTGCTGATGTATGTGTTAGGCATTCTGTTGGTTTTGGGTGGTATCAGTCAGCTGGCTAATCTGATTGCAGCTCGTTCATTTATGCCGGTTTCATTTGGGGTGTATGTAGTGCCCGTATTGATTTTGGCAGCGGGAATTACGGTCTTGTTCAATCCGTTTGCTACGGCTGAGATACCTTTTATTGTGTTGGGAATTTCTTCCATTGTATATGCATTGATGGATATGTTCCGTTTGTTGCGTTTCCGTAAAAAGAACAAGAACATACAAGATGTGACACCTATAGAAGAAATTAAGGAATGAAGCGATTTGACAGGCTTGATTTATTGCCGGAAGGCCAGGATATGGTGGCTGGTATAGACATGACGGGTGGTTTTTACCGCTTGTTCCAGAATTCAGCGCCTTTTCCGGGGTGTGTTTTTCTGCTCTGTCTGAGGGGAAGCTGCCGGGTGAAAATCCATTTGACATGTTATGACTTGAAAGAAGGGTCTTTGGCCATTATATTCCCGGGAGTATTTTTTCAGATTCAGGAGCAGAGTAAGGACTGCCGGTTTATTTTTGTCGGTTTTTCCAAAAAGCTGATAGAAGGAGCCAAGTTGTTTTCTTATACCGTGGAGTATACTCCTTATATCTTTGAACGGCCGGTAATTGAGATGAAGAAAGATGTATATGAATTGTTCCGGGATAGTATCCGTCTCTTGATTCGCCGACAGAAGATAAAAGAAGAAATGAGCGGAATGCAGATCAGTTTGATTTATACGCAATTACTCCTTTCTTTAGGTGGCGTATATAAGAAAAGAGGAGAGGAGGAAGATTCGCCGAGATATAATCGAAATCAAGAAATTGTAAAGGAGTTGGTTCGTATTATTGTGCAATATTATAAAACGGAACGCAATGTATCTTTCTATGCCGAGAAGTTGCATCTTTCGCCTCAGCATCTGAGTACAACGGTGAAAAAAGTTACAGGAAAGACCTTGACCGACATTCTTTCTTCGTTCATCATACGCGATGCACAAGCTAAGCTCCGTTCTACGGATATGACAGTACAGGAAATAGCCTACTCGTTGAATTTTTCGGACATTTCCTTCTTTGGAAAATACTTCAAACGTTATACGGGCATGTCGCCCAAGCAGTATCGGAACATGTAAAAACAATAAGGGCAGGTGTATTTGTTTACGCCTGCCCTTATTGTTTTTTGAGGATTATCTTTTATCCAAACATTGGAGTGATATATTGTGTCAGCAAGTATCCTCCGCCTACCAACCAGATGTAAAGCAATCCTGCCAGCAAGAACGGTTTGGCACCAGCTTGTTTGAATTTCTCTAGACTGGTATCTGTACCCAGTGCCGTCATGGCCATTGTCAGCATGAAGGTATCGATGTACTCAATGGCACCGTTCAGTGGAATATCTTTTACGGTTTCGGCACCTGTGAGGTATTGCAACAAGGAGTTCAGACAGATGATACCGATGAATCCGAATGCAAACCAGGGAATAGTGATTTTGCTCTTTTCGGCTTTACCTTCAGGATTTGTTTTTTTCCGTCCTGCCAATGCAAAGCTCATGATGACCAGTACCGGTGCCAGCATCATGACGCGGATCATCTTGGTGATGGTAGCTGTTCCGGCAATTCCTAATGAATCGGTCGGGTCCATGGCATTTCCGGCTCCTGCTACGTGAGCAACCTCATGCAGGGTACTTCCTGTGTAGATGGCTACTCCCGTATCTCCCAGTGCATCCAGCATACCGGCACGGTACATAATCGGATAGAGGAACATGGAAATGGTTCCGAAAATGACTACCGTAGATACGGCAATGGCCGTTTTATGTCCTTCACATTTTACCACCGGTTCTGCACCCAGTACGGCTGCTGCTCCACAGATGGCGCTACCTGTGGCTGTCATAAGAGAAGTATCTTTGTCCATTTTCATCAGTTTACCCAGCCAGATACCTAGGAAAATAGTACCGGCTACGATGATGGCATCGATAACCACTGCGGGGAGTCCTACAGCGGCTACTTGTGTCAGTGTCAGACGGAATCCGTAGAGTACGATACCGGCACGCAGTACCTGCTTGGTGCAGAACTTGATACCTGGAACCCATGTTTCAGGCAGTTTGTTGCGCAGGCTGTTGGCATAAAGCATTCCCAAAATGATACCCACAATCAGCGGACTGCAAGAAAGACTTTTCACGAAGGGTATTTCGGCAATGTAGAAGGCTGCAAAAGAAAATAATGCAATCAATAAAATACCATGGAGGGTATTGGCTCTGTTTCCTTTCTTGAACATATCAGTTTATTTTTTAGTGATTTTGATTTTATTTCGGGCGCAAAGATAGAAGATTTCCATGGAATGTCCTATTTACATTTTTTTATGCGTGATAACCAAAAGTAATAATGTGTATTGTCTAGGCCTTTATTCGGTGGTTTTGTGCTTCTTGCTTTTTATGCTATCTTTGCATGGAATTAAAAATGGAAAAGAAATGAAATTATTGATCAAGTCATGTCTGGCAGTAGCTTTATTTGCTGGCATCTGTCTGGTTGGATGTAAGGAAAAGGACATGTCAATGAAAATGAACAATCCGCGCAATATCAGGGGAGTCATCAGCTATAAACGTTCGTTCGGAGATTTGAATGATGTACAGCTGGTTACAGCCAAGAAAATAGGTATTCGTCCTATCAGTACCCGTGAAGAGGCGGAAGAAATGAAGGACCGGTTGATTGAAATTGCCGCTTGTGAACGCTATGGTCTGGACTCTTTGACACATTCAATTCCCTACCTGATACCTCAGGCCAGTGCGCTGCTGGATACCATTGGAGTTAATTTCTTGGATTCACTGGAAAACAAAGGACTGAACCCCAATAAAATCATTGTAACGTCCGTGACTCGTACGAAGGATGACGTAAAGCGTCTGCGGAGAACCAACGGAAATGCTTCGCTGAACTCCTGCCATTTTTATGGAACTACGTTTGATGTGAGCTGGAAGCGTTTTGAGAAGGTAGAAGACCCTGATGGCCGTCCTATGCAGGATGTAAGTTCGGATACATTGAAGCTGGTGCTGTCGGAAGTATTGCGTGACCTTCGTAAGGCAGACCGCTGTTATGTGAAATATGAGTTGAAACAAGGTTGTTTCCATATTACTGCCCGATAATTCAAGAAGTTATGTTCAGGTATTTTATTTATTTGGCCTACGACGGTACTAACTATCATGGCTGGCAGATACAGCCGAACGGAAGCAGTGTGCAGGAAACGCTGATGAAAGCGCTGCATACTTTCTTGCGGGATGAGGCCATTGAAGTGGTGGGGGCCGGACGTACGGATGCCGGAGTACATGCCCGCCTGATGGTGGCACATTTTGATGTGGAATGGATGCTGGATGAAGATACGGTGACGGATAAACTGAACCGTTTGCTGCCGCCGGATATATCGGTGTACCGTGTGCGGAGAGTGAATCAGGATGCGCATGCCCGTTTTGATGCGACTTATCGTACGTACAAATACTACGTCACTACACAGAAGAATCCGTTTAACCGGGCATATTGCTGGCGTTTGTTCCAGCCTCTGGATTTTGCAAAGATGAATGAGGCAGCACAGACCTTGTTCGATTACACGGATTTTACGAGCTTCAGTAAATTGCATACGGATGTGAAGACCAATAACTGCAAGATTATGCATGCCCACTGGGATCAGGTAAGCGAAACGGAATGGGTATTTACCATTCAGGCAGACCGCTTCCTGCGCAATATGGTTCGGGCCATTGTCGGTACGCTGGTAGAAGTAGGCCGCGGCAAACTTTCGGTGGAAGGTTTTCGGAAGGTGATAGAAGAAAAGAACCGCTGCAGTGCAGGTACATCCGTACCGGGACATGCACTCTTCCTGGTCGATATAGGCTATCCGGATGAATTATTTCCGCTGGGCTAGTCTTTTTCGGTAAGATATTTCCAGAAACGGACCGGCATATCCTTTTTGTGTTTTACGGGATTCAGTCGGGATTGAATACATACACTGTGAAAATAGCTTTTCCAGCCCTCCTGGAAAAGCTTTTCATTTTTATCCAGCAGCTCATCTTCCAACTTGCCATGTCGCAGGAAGGCAGCACGAGAGTCTTCAAATGTAATTTCGCTGACTTCTTTCAGGTCGTAATAGTAGCCGTAGTGACGGCGTGCATCGTAGATTATCCACGGCTGATCGGCAAACCGGTCGCGAAAATGATGGATGGTCAATGGATAGACGTTGTAAAGAGGTTCCATGATACCGAAATATACCTGGTCGGCTGTTTTTTGAAAGCGCATGAACTGAAGTACCCTCATTCGCTCGTCCGCTACTTTTTTGCTGAGCTGATACACTCCTAACACATCCGGGTCTGCGAAATTTTGTTCGATAGAGGCTGGTGCATCGGTTACTTTCCGCATGTAGCGAAAAAGGAGCATGGCAGCTTCCGGTGTCTCCGAGAGCCAGCAATAGGTAAGGGAGGCAAGTGCTCTTCGGGAAAGTTTACGTGATAACAGTTTCCAAACCCGTTCTGTCTTTTCCGCATCTGTTACCACCTGATGTACCTCCTCATGAAAAAGCGGAAGCGGGTCCTTCTCTGCAAGTAGCAAGTCGGGAAAAGTCCGGCGATAATATGCATCGAATAAGGCGGTAAGCAGACCTTCAAAAGTGGAATCGTATTGAAAAACTATCATGGTTTATGAGAATTTCGTATCTTTGTGTATAGAGGATTTCAGGGAGCAAAAGTAGTAAAAACGATAAACTGAAACAAAAGGAACAGTTTTTTGTTATATAATAAAAACAGATTGAATGATGAATTATAAATCTATGCTCTTGGGACTGATGGCCACAGTGGCCGTCTTCCAGTCACAGCCTGCTCAGGCTTGCACAGGTATCACCTTGACAGCAAAAGACAGCACACGCATTCTTGCCCGTACCATTGAATGGGGTGGAAGTGACTTGAACAGTTGCTATGTGGTAGTGCCACGTGGTTATACGGTTCAGTCGTATGTGCCCGGCGGACAGGATGGCATGAAATTTACGGCAAAATATGGATATGTGGGCCTTGCGGTAGAACAAAAGGAGTTCGTGGCAGAAGGTTTGAACGAAGAAGGTCTCTCTGCCGGTCTGTTCTATTTCCCGAATTACGGACAGTATGAAGCGTATAAAGCAGAATATAAATCGTCTTCCATTGCCGATTTGCAGTTGGTTTCCTGGGTATTAGGCAACTGCAAGACGGCGGATGAAGTGATGGAAAGCCTGAAGCAGGTACATGTAGTGGCCATTGACCCGCGTGCATCGACTGTGCACTGGCGTTTTGCTGATGTGTCAGGACGTCAGGTGGTATTGGAAATCGTAGACGGTGAATTGCATTTCTTTGAAAACAACTTGGGAGTACTGACTAACTCTCCAGGATTTGAATGGCAACTGACCAACCTGAATAATTACGTCAATCTGTATCCGGGCAGTGCCCAACCTCAGTCGTTAGGGAATGTGGCTCTTCGTTCTTTCGGAGCTGGAAGCGGATTCTTGGGTATTCCCGGTGATGTGACTCCTCCTTCTCGTTTTGTACGGGCTGCCTTTTATCAGGCTACAGCTCCTGTGCAGGACAATGCCCGTCAGACCGTACTTCAAGGATTTCATATTTTGAACAACTTTGATATTCCATTGGGAATTGAGTTCGCGGAAGGGAAAGTGCCTGTCAATATCCCAAGTGCTACACAGTGGACTTCGGCCACGGATATGCAGCATCGGATGATTTATTATCGTACCATGTATAATTCTGCTATACGTAGTATTGATTTGAACAAGATTGATTTTCAGCGTGTCAAGTACAGAGCGGTACCATTGGATACCATAAAGGAACAGCCTGTAATGGAAGTTTCTATTCGCTGAAAAATGTAGAATGTATAAAAGTAAGGAAGCTGCCTTCACTCGTTTGTGGGGGCAGCTTCTTCTGTATCTCCAAAGTCGAAACTCAGCTGACGCTCGTCTATCTTCTTGCGAGGAGTAGGGAGCAGAAGTTTCCGTATTCCGTAGGCACCTAACTCATGAATGGTCTTGTCGGGCAACTCATTACAGGTGATGAAGTATTTGGCCTTCTTCATGACGGCTCCCATCTTCTTCAGTTCATAGAAACCGATGCGTGAAAAACGGCGGGAAGCCACAATCAGGCGGGCGGATTTTACTCCGATGCCCGGCACACGCAGGATGGCTTCATAATCGGCGGTCTGTATATTGACGGGGAAAAACTCCGGATGGCGAAGAGCCCAGGCCAGTTTCGGGTCAATCTCCAGGTCCAGATTAGGACTCTGGTCGTCCACTATCTCGTCTACCTTGAACTGATAGAAGCGTAGCAGCCAGTCGGCCTGATATAGACGGTTTTCGCGTACCAAAGGTGGTTGTTTCAAAGTAGGAAGTCGCTTGTCATACGTATTCACCGAAATATAGCCTGAATAATACACTCGTTTCATGGTAGGTTCTTCATACAGCGAAGAAGATACCTGCAAGATGTCCTTGTCAGTTTCGGGGGTGGCTCCTACAATCATCTGGGTACTTTGTCCGCCAGGAGCAAAGCGGGGAGTGTGACGATAGTGCTTGCGCTCTTCCTGATAAGTCTGTATGCCTTGCTGGATGTATTTCATCGGGAGATACACACTTTGGTGGTCTTTTTCCGGTGCCAGCAGTTTTAAATTCTTTTCTGTCGGGATTTCTAGGTTGACACTGAGACGGTCGGCATATAGTCCGGCTTCCCGTACCAGTTCTTCACTGGCACCGGGGATACTTTTCAGGTGGATGTAACCATTGAAACGATGTACCAGCCGCAGGTCTTTGGCCACCCGTACCAGGCGTTCCATGGTGTAGTCGGGATTGCGTACCACTCCCGAACTAAGAAACAGTCCTTCTATATAATTCCTCCGGTAGAACTCCATGGTTAGCTCCACCAGTTCTGTAACGGAAAGGGTGGCTCGTGGAATGTCGTTGCTCACCCGGTTGATGCAGTAGGCACAATCGTAGATGCAGTAGTTGGTCAGCATAATTTTGAGCAGGGAAATGCAGCGTCCGTCTTCTGAAAAGCTATGACAGATGCCCCATCCTCCTACTGTATTGCCGACTCCTCCCCGTGTGTTTTTGCGGGAAGTACCGCTGGAAGCACACGACACGTCGTATTTGGCGGATTCAGTCAGGATTTTTAGTTTTTGTATTACCTGTTCGTTCATTTCCCTTTTATTTTCAGATTTAAAGGTAGAGAGAGTTGCGGATATGTGCAATGCTTCTGTGAGATTTCTCGTAAAAAACGTACATAATGTGTGTAAAACCGAACAGAGTGTCCGATATCGGACACTTCTTAAAATTGTTTTTATGTTGTAAACCAGTCGTTTATTGTTTTGGCATGGATGTTGCATTCAGAAAATGCGGATATAACGTAAAAATATGGATCGGGAAATATCAAAAGAAGTACGAATAAAGGCACGCAATAAGAAGCTTATACAATATGGTAGTATTGGAGCCGGATGCGTGATATTGTTGGTTTTGCTTTTTTCATGGACGCGCAGCAGTGTGAAAGAGAGTGAACTGGTGTTCTCAGAAGTGACCAGAGGAACCATTGAGGTGAGTGTAAGTGCATCGGGAAAAGTAGTACCAGCCTTTGAAGAAATAATCAATACTCCGATTAATTCGCGTATTGTGGAGGTGTATGGAAAAGGGGGAGACAGTGTGGATGTAGGTACTCCGTTGCTGAAACTGGATTTACAGAGTACCGAGACTGAATATAAGAAATTGCAGGATGAGGACCAGATGAAACGTTATCAGCTGGAGCAGTTGGAGATTAATAACCAAACGTATCTCAGTGATTTGGAAATGCAGGTAAAGGTATCGGCTATGAAGCTGAACCGGATGAAGGTGGAATTTCGGAACGAGCAATATCTTGATAGCTTGGGTTCTGGTACGACCGACCGGGTGCGGCAAGCGGAATTGAATTATCAGACGGGCAAGCTGGAATTGGAACAGCTTCGTCAGCAGTTGGATAATGAGCGGCAGGTGAAAGCAGCCGACTTGAAGGTTAAGCAGTTGGAATATGAGATTTTCCGTAAGGAGATGGCGGAGATGAAGCGAACCTTGGAAGATGCGCAGATACGTTCACCAAGGAAAGCCATTCTTACCTATATTAATAATCAGGTGGGAGCGCAGGTGACGGAAGGTACCCGATTGGCTGTGGTTTCAGACCTGAGTCACTTTAAGGTGGAAGCAGATATTGCCGATATTTATGCAGATCAGGTCATGGCAGGAGGACGGGCCATCGTAAAGATAGGCAATGAAAAACTGGAAGGTCAGATAAGCAGTGTGACGCCTTTATCTAAAAATGGAGTGATTTCTTTTATTGTGCAGCTGTCTAATGACCATCACCGCCGGTTGCGTTCGGGACTGAAAGTGGATGTGTATGTGATGAATGCCGTGAAAGAGGGCGTATTGCGAATAGAGAATGCCAGTTATTATGTGGGAAAAGGAGAGTATGAACTTTTTGTACGGGATGGAAAAGAGGAACTGGTCAAGCGGAAGGTGGAACTGGGAGATTCTAATTTTGAATATGTGGAGGTAGTTTCCGGACTTCAACCGGGCGACCATGTGGTAGTCAGTGATATGAAAGAGTATAAGAATAAGCATAAGATAAACTTGAAACACTAAGTTTTATGGATTGGCAAGTTTGAGATAAGATAAAGATGAAAAATACGTTGATATGGTACAAAATTTAATGAGAGTGAAAATTTTATGAGAATGCGAAGAACCTATTTGACACAAGCTTTTACGTTACTGAAGCAGAACCGTCTGTTCAGTATGCTCTACATTGCTGGTACAGGGCTGGCCATTGCGATGACGGTTGTAGTAGCAGTAGTTTATTATGTGAAACTGGCTCCCATATATCCTGAAAGGAATCGGGACAACACGTTGTATCTGACTTATGTCAGTTTCAAGTCCGAGCAGAAAGCAATGACTTATCAGTCCGCTTTGTCGTATCGGGCTTTGCAGGAATGGATTTATCCGCTTAAGAATGTGGTGGAGGTTTCTGCACGTTTCGGCAATGCGACGGACTATTATGTACAGCCTGCCGATCGGAGTGGCGATTTTCGTCCGGTACAGAAATTGGTAGACCCGGCTTTTTTCCGTATCTATGAGTTGCAGTTTCTGGAGGGACATCCGTTTACGGAGGCCGATTTGGCAAGTGGTATTCATACGGCCGTGATATCCGATGACATCGCCCGTCGTCTGTTCGGTACTACCGAAGGCGTTGTGGGACGTTCGTTTTCAATGGATTATGTGAACTATCGCGTATGTGGAGTGGTACGTGGAGCCAGCTTCTTGACCGGCCAATCGTATGCACAGATATATGTGCCTTATTCAGTCGGCTTGAATTATAAGGAACCCAGTACCTCCAGTTTTCCCTATTGTGGTCGGTTTAATGTTACTTTTTTAGTAAAAGATAATGCACAGGCAGAAGCCTTACGCACTGAAATCAGGGATTTGGTCAGAAGAGTAAATGCACAGTATAAAGGGCAGTGGCAGATGGAGTTATGGGAACAGCCCACTTCGCATACACTCAGTGTGTTTAAAGATTATCCGGCCGATACAAGTTTTAGTTCCTGGAAGGTGGCAGGTCATCTGATTCTGATGCTACTGGTACTTTTGATTGTACCATCTTTAAACCTGAGTGGGCTGATAGCCAGCCGTATGGAGAGTCGTCTGTCGGAGATGGGAGTACGTAAGGCTTTTGGTGCTAGTAAGAGTACATTGTTATCGCAGGTGATGTGGGAAAACTTTTTTCTTACGTTGGTAGGAGGCTTACTGGGGTTGTTGGTGGCATGGAGTATGCTTTATGTGGGTCGTGAATGGATTTTTATGTTGTTCGATTCGTGGCCTATGGATATTGCCGAAGGAGCTAATCTGTATGTATCAGGTGAAATGCTGTTTGCACCGGTAGTGTTTATTGTGGTGTTTGTGCTTTGTCTGATACTTAACCTGTTGTCTGCTTTGTGGCCGGCATGGACATCATTGCGCAAGCCGATTGTGTATTCATTGTATGAAAAAAGATAATCTGAAAAATAGTTGGTGGATATGTGGAAATTGATTTTGAAAAATCTTTGGAGCCGTCGTCGTCGTAACGGATGGCTGCTGGCTGAACTGATATTAGTGGCAATTCTTTCTTGGTACATTTTCGATCCAGTGATGGTGGTGACCTATGAGCGACATCTTCCGTTAGGCTATGATGCAGATCGTCTTTGTATGGTATCTGTGGGTATGCTTCCTCAGGAGGCTCCCGGGTATGAGCCACAAGCAGCTGATTCGGCTTCGTTGATGCAGACTTATTTGAATCTGGTGGACCGTGCCCGGCAGCATCCCGATGTGGAACAGGCAACTCCCGTTCTTTCTTTTGTGTATCCTGGTGCGATGGGAAATGGAACTTCCAGCTTTATAGCGGAAGGTGATTCTGTGGCTCATACGGCTTTATTTATCGAATTTTTGCCTCATACCCATTTCTTTGAAACCTATGGCTTCCAGTCTGGCAAGGGGAGTATGAGTGCGGCTCAGTTGTCCGATTTGGACAATGGGGACTATTATATCATGACGGAAGATTTGCTGGAAGGTATGTTCCGCACGCACATATATCGCAATCAGCGTTGCTGGAAAGTGAATGGAACAGATACTTGTTATACGGCGGTGAAAGGAACCGTGAAATCATGTAAGTATTTGAGTAACAAACGTCCTGTGCCGATTGTATTTATGCCCCTGCAGAATCCGGATATACGTTCCAGCCTGGACAATATGAGGATTGTTGTTCGTTTGAAAGAAGGAGTGCGTATGGAGCGTTTCTTGCATGATTTTCGTTCTTGGATGCTTCGTCAGCTACGTATCGGGAATCTTTATGCCCGCGAATTGCAGTCATACGACGAAATCAATGCGGCACGTGAATTCAGTGATTCTACTGTGCTTTATCGTCGTAGTCTAAGCATAGCCTTGTTCTTCCTGGTCAATCTTTGTCTGGGAGTGATTGGTACTTTCTGGATGCAGACTCGTACCCGTCGTGAAGAAGTGGGCGTGATGCTTTCTTATGGAGCGACACCGCATCGCATTCGTCTGTTGCTTTTAGGAGAGGGCACGGCACTGACCACACTGGCTACCTTCATAGGCTGTTTCATTTATCTGCAATATGCATTTAGTGAGGGACTGAATACGGGAAGTTCTTTGATGGAAGCTGTTACACCCAGTTGGGTAGACAATTTTGGACTTCATTTCTTCTTTGTATCGCTGATGGTGTACGTGATTCTGCTGCTGGTGGTATGGATAGGTATTTATATTCCTGCCCGTCGGATAAGCTCCATTTCGCCTACGGAAGCATTGAGAGATGAATAAAATATGGAAAGATTCGTTTGAATGCGAATATAATAGTAAACTTTTAAATAAGATGAGTATGAATATGATAGAATTAACCGGAATCAACAAGATTTACCGGACCAATGAAATAGAGACTCAGGCATTAGAAAATGTGAATCTCATGGTAGAAAAAGGAGAATTCCTCAGTATTATGGGGCCTTCCGGATGTGGAAAATCTACTTTGTTGAACATCATGGGACTGCTGGATGCCCCTACCAGCGGTATTATTCAGATTGCGGGGGTGAAAGTAGAGGGAATGAAAGACAAGGAGCTGGCAGCTTTTCGCAACCGGAACTTGGGATTTGTTTTTCAGTCGTTCCACCTGATCAATTCATTGAATGTGCTGGATAATGTGGAACTTCCTTTGCTCTATCGTGACGTTTCAGCGAAGGAACGTCGGCGACTGGCCGAAGAGGTGTTGCTCAAAGTGGGGTTGAGCCATCGTATGCATCACATGCCGTCACAACTTTCGGGTGGACAGTGCCAGCGTGTGGCTATAGCCAGGGCCATTGTGGGAAATCCGGAAATTGTATTGGCTGATGAACCGACCGGTAACCTGGATTCCAGGATGGGAGCGGAAATTATGGAAATTCTGCACAAGCTTAATCAGGAAGATGGGCGTACCATCATCATGGTTACCCACAATGAGGAACAGGCTAAACAAACGTCACGTATCGTGCGGTTCTTTGATGGCCGGCAGGTAGGATAAGGTGAAATGGTTGATAGGGGAAGAGTGGTGTGAAGGATGAACATTGTATGACAAAATGAATCGAAGATTATGAAACGGAACCTGCTGATTTTATTTTCTCTTTTTATCTGTTGTAGTAAGGGAGTGACCGCAGTGCCGATGGGAGAAACGCATACATTGACACTGGAAGAAGCTATCATGCTGGCACGGGTACAAAGTGTGGATGCGGCTGTCGCTTTAAACGAACTGAAAACGGCCTATTGGGAATATCGTACTTTCCGTGCAGAGCTATTGCCGGAAGTGAACTTTACGGCGACTCTTCCTTCCTATCAAAAAGGTTACACCTCGTACCAGCAGAATGACGGTTCCTATACGTATGTACGAAACAACTACATGCAGATGAACGGACAGTTTTCCATCGACCAGAATATCTGGTTTACGGGAGGTACACTTTCATTGAATACTTCCCTCGATTTTCTGCGGCAGATGGATGGCGGTTCTGACAATCGTTTTATGTCGGTTCCACTGGCTTTGACCCTGAATCAGCCTGTTTTTGGAGTGAATCAGACAAAATGGAACCGTAGGATTGAGCCGGTGCGTTATGCGGAGGCTAAGGCGGCTTTTTTGAGTGCGACGGAAGAGGTCACAATGACCACTATCAATTATTTTTTCAATCTGTTACTGGCCCGTGAGAATGTAGCTATAGCTAAGCAGAATCTGGAAAATGCGGAAAAACTGTATGAAGTGGCCAAGGCTAAACGGCGAATGGGGCAGATTAGTGAAAATGATTTGTTGCAGTTACAATTGAATGTGCTGGATGCACGTTCTGCGCTGACCTCCAATGAAAGTGCCTTGAAGAGTCACATGTTTACCTTGCGTTCTTTCTTAGCATTGGGAGAGTATGAGGAGCTGATACCTCAGATTCCGGATTCAATACTCGAAATCCGCCTGGACTATGCAGATGTGCTTTCCAAGGCCTTGGCCAATAATTCATTTGCTCAAAATATTCGTCGCAGGCAGTTGGAAGCCGATTATGAAGTAGCCAAGGCCAAGGGAAACATGCGTGAAATCACGCTGTTTGCTCAGGTGGGATTTACAGGAACAGACCGTCGTTTCGATACGGCTTATCGTCGTCTGAAAGATAATCAGGTGGTTGAGATTGGTTTTAAAATTCCGATTCTGGACTGGGGTAAACGTCGCGGACAGGTAAAAGTGGCACAGAGTAACCGGGAGGTTACTGAGAGTAAGCTACGTCAGGAAACCATGAATTTCAATCAGAACCTGTTTGTATTGGTAGAGCAGTTTAACAACCAGCAGACTCAGCTTCATTTGGCCGATGAGGCTGACCAGATTGCCCGTAAGCGTTATCATACCAATGTGGAGACTTTTCTGATAGGTAAGATTTCTACACTGGATTTGAACGATTCACAAAGCCAGAAGGATGAGGCCCGCCGTAAACACATCAATGAATTGTTTTACTACTGGTATTATTATTATCAGCTACGCAGTCTTACACTTTGGGATTTTGTGGCAGGAACGGGCATAGAGGCCGATTTTGAGAAGATTGTGAAGCATTGACCTCTTGCTATTGTAAAATTATATTTACTTTTGTCGTGTTATGATACTGATAATAGATGATGATAGTGCCATTCGCTCTTCGCTGAGTTTTATGCTTAAGAGAGCGAAGTATGAGGTACAGGCTGTGTCTGGGCCTAAAGAGGCAATGGAAGCGATACATTCTGTGACACCGCAATTAATACTGATGGATATGAATTTCAGCCTTTCGACCGATGGGGCAGAAGGGTTGGTTTTATTGAAACAGGTTAAGTTGTTTTGTCCGGATGTGCCGGTTATTCTGATGACAGCTTGGGGAAGCATTCCGCTGGCTGTACAAGGAATGCGGGCTGGTGCTTTTGATTTTATTACCAAACCCTGGAACAATGCGGCGTTGATGCAACGTATTGAAACGGCTTTGGAACTGACGTCCAGGGAGGAAGTGGCCGATACTTCGACCACGGAAGACGAGGATTTCGACCGCAGCCACATTATTGGCAAGAGCAAGGTGCTGGAAGCTGTGCTGGCAACGGTGAAGAAGGTTTCCCGAACAAGTGCTTCGGTGCTCGTAACAGGTGAGAGCGGTACAGGAAAAGAGCTGATTGCTGAGGCGATTCATTTGAATAGTTTGCGCAGAAACAAACCTTTTGTGAAAGTAAACTTGGGAGGCATCTCTCAAACTTTGTTTGAAAGTGAGATGTTCGGGCACAAGAAAGGGGCCTTTACCGATGCGGTGACCGACCGGAAAGGACGTTTTGAACTGGCCGATAAAGGGACGATTTTCTTGGATGAAATTGGTGAACTGGATTTGTCGTGTCAGGTAAAGTTGCTGCGGGTGCTACAGGAGCAGACGTTTGAACCGTTGGGGGAGAGTCGTCCGCGAAAGGTAGATGTACGGGTGGTCTGTGCGACTAATACTAATCTGGAGCAGATGGTGCATGAACACACGTTTCGTGAGGATTTGCTGTATCGCATCAATTTGATTGCGGTTCATCTGCCGGCCTTGCGTGAACGGCGTGAGGATATCCCTTTGCTGGCCCGTCATTTCGTGGAAAACAGATGCCGTGAGGACGGGTTGCCGTTGGTGAAACTTTCCGAAGATGCCTTGGAGTTTTTAAGCCGTTTGCCTTATCCTGGGAATATCCGGGAACTGAAGAACCTGGTAGAGCGTACCTTGTTGGTGTGTGGAAAAGATTGTCTGACGGCAGAGGATTTTCAGTCACAGTATCATCCGGCTTCAGTTGCTACAGACGCTGTTGCGAATGCAAAAGGACTTACATTGGAGGAACTGGAAAAACGTACCATTCTTCAGGCGTTGGATACGCATGATAATAATTTGACTCAGGTAGCTCTTTCACTGGGTATCAGCCGGGCGGCTTTGTATCGTCGCCTAGAAAAATACGGCATTTCGTTTAATGATTGATCAGAAGGCTTTATGAGGTTGAGAACGCTGTTTTTCCTGCTGGGCTTGTTGCTCATATTGGCGTGGAGCATTTTGTTATTTTTCACCCTGAATACAAAGAGCATGCTTTTATATGTGGGCGAAGGTGTGATTTCTTTTAGCCTGATAGTCTTGTTCTATTTTTATCGTAAAGTTGTAAAACCGCTCAATAGCATTGCAAGTGGAATGGACTTGTTGCGTGAACAAGATTTCAGCAGCCGTTTGGCTTCGGTAGGTCAGGCTGAAGCAGACCGCATCGTGGAGATGTTTAACCGGATGATGAATCAGTTGAAGAACGAACGTCTGCGTTTGCGTGAGCAGAATCATTTCTTAGACTTGTTGATTAATGTATCACCCATGGGGGTGATTATTTTGACTTTCGACGAGCAGATATCTATGTTGAATGCGGCGGCGTTGCGGTTTTTGGGATATGCTTCAGTCGAGGAATTAATGGGAAAACGGCTGGACGAACTGGATTCGCCCTTGGCAGAAGAAGTGGCACGTTTACCTAAGGATACCACAGATACCATCCGTTTAAGTGATGCCAAAATTTACCGCTGCTCCCGGCTTTCATTTGTGGACAGAGGGTTTGCTCATCCGTTCATATTGGTAGAAAGTTTAACCACCGAGGTGGTGAAAGCAGAGAAAAAGGCCTATGAGAAGGTGATTCGGATGATAGCCCATGAGGTGAATAATACCACAGCCGGCATTACTTCTACTTTGGAAACCGTTGGAGAAGCATTGGAAACATTGGAGGAAGAAACTGACGATTTGCAGGAAGTGATGAAAGTTTGTGTGGAGCGTTGCTGGGGGATGAGTCAGTTTATTACCAAATTTGCCGATGTAGTGAAGATTCCAGACCCCAATATAGAGCTGGTGAGGCTGAATGACCGGGTGATAGCTTGTGGAATGTTTATGGAAACAATG
>NZ_JBBKBF010000023.1:0-50753 GCF_037892625.1 Phocaeicola sp. ICN-14070
TATAATTAAAGTTTTACCCAGTCATGTATAAGCATTGCTTTTAATTGCTGATTTATCCTGTAAAAAACACATTTGCTGGATACGTTTTAAATATGATTTATCTTTATATAAAAAATTCAATAGGCTGCTTGTTTTTATGCAAGCAACCTATTTTATTACAAAGAAATATGTTATCTTTGTAATCCTAACAAAGGAACAACCAAGAAACGAAGAATTTTCTTTTAGTATATCGTACAGCCCTGAGTGAACGGTCCCAAGCTTATTAACTTCGGCTCGATACATAGCAATTAGGTTCTTCGAATGTCCGAGATAGCTTCGGCATTTTGAGTTGTTCCATTTACTTTTTTGTTTAATTAATTATACTACATCTGGAGTTCTCCAGAACACAAGGTTCTTTCCTCCGTTTTCTAATTCAAACCTCACAAGAAATTCATTTACTACATCAGTTTCATAAATTGACACAAGTCCTGATGATAATTCTATGTCTTTAATAAATTTACAATTTCTCTCAAGAAACTGCATAACTTCACCCCATATCTCATTTGAATAATCAGCAGTATAAGAAATTTCATTCTTAACGAAATATTCACGAAGAATTTCTCGGAGTTCCGAATTTCCTACATTATCTGAAAAGCATGAGCCTATGGGGTGAAGTTCTATAGATTCTGTAAGTACATGGTGTTTCATATTCTATACGTTTATAGTATAAAATATGTATTTATAAAAAATTAAATGCATAACATAGTTACTCAATGATATTATTAATCAGCGTATATCTCCCAATAAAAATATTGTTCTGTTGAAAAATCTAATGAAAGTATATCATTTAACCAAAAATCTTGCCATCTTGTAGATTGATATTCATTATCAACAAAATTCGAAAAATCCCAACTTTTATTATAATCACCACTGTTTGGACTAAAAGTTAAGTTATTTCCAAATACCGGCCATATATTTTCTAATTTAATATTATAATCTGTATCAGAATATAATATTGAGTTCGTTATTGTTAAGTTATTTTTACATATTCCTTCAACACCAGTTAATTCAACAACTCTAAAGGGGGGTGCACCTAATCCTTCATAATCAATATAGCCATTTTCACTATTTACTGATTTATCCCTAATATAAAAACCATATCCTTCATCCCCAGGTATATATGAACCATCATTAAGAGTAAAAGTTATGTTAATAATTAATTTAGGATTAAATTTTATAATGTCATTGTATTTTACAAGTTGATTATCTTTATAAGATGTTAATTTTGAACTATCTGCACCCATAGCAACAGCTCTTGCTTTCGTGCAGCATTTATTTGTATCAACTGTTCCACTATAACCTAATTTTGATTTTGCTTCGCCTTCCGTAGCAATTCCATTCGTTCCTGTAGCCATAATATCTATTTTTAATTATTTGATAAATTATACAGAAGGACTATCCATCCAATTTCAGAAAAAACAAGAAAATTCATCAATGAATGATTTTTTAACATTTAAAATGCAATTTCCGTAACGTGGCGAGTATAATTCTCAAAACAAATAATAAATAGAGAATTATATGATAACATTCCACTCATTACTTCACATGATTGATACTCTGCATACCGAGGAGGATTGCAGAGTATATCTGGAGAATATGCGGTGGAATGGAAAGCCTATTTGTCCTCATTGCGGTTCAATATCTGAACATCATTATAAATTGACTAAGGATGGAAAATTTGAAGGTCTTTATAAATGTAAGGATTGCCGTTGCCGATTTACTGTGAGACAAGGAACTATGTTTGAAGGCTCCAACCTTCCATTGAAAAAATGGTTCTATGCAATTTATCTATTCTTGTCACATAAAAGAGGCATCAGTAGTTGTCAATTGGCACGTGATATTAATGTGACACAGAAAACTGCATGGTTCATGCTGCATCGTATTCGTTACAATGTAAAGGATGATGATGCAAACTTCAATGATATGACACAAGTTGATGAAACATATATTGGTGGAAAGACAAAACGTAACAGAGGTGGACAAGGTCGAAGTACTAAACAAAAAACACCTGTAATGGGACTACTTTCTGATGGCTTGGTTTATGCAAAAGTTATCAAAAATGCAAGTTCTAAAGTTTTGCTTGGTGTTATTGATGAACTTGTCAGAAAAGGTTCCACTGTTATTTCTGATAGTTGGAGTGGCTACAACAAAGTCAAAAATGAATACATACACGAGGTTGTAGAACACAGCTTAGGAATATACGTAAATAAAGATGGATTTCATACCAATTCTATTGAAGGGTTTTGGAGCCAACTTAAACGTGGTATCATAGGTATCTATTATTTGGTAAGTCCAAAGCATTTGCCCAAATATTGCAAAGAGTTCGTATTTAGATACAACACTCGCAAAGAGAGCGACAGCAACAGATTTAATGCGTTCTTACAACAAAGTACAGAACGTCTATACTATGGAGAACTTTTGGAAAAACCTGAATGGCAGCTAATAGGTTAATATAGAATTCCTAAAATATAAAGTCCAATCACATTTCTTTGTGGTTGGACTTTTTTATGTTTATAACATATTTAAAGAGGACATCATTCCTTATTGTTTATGGCAGTCTGTGATATGTCACACAAATCTTTTGTCTATCTCACTCTTTTTCATTACATTTGTACACAAACAAATTTAAAAGGAGGTCCAAAAAACAGACATAAGAAATAAAAGACATATTGCAAGCAACTTGTAGACAAGTTATTTGGCTTAGCTAAATCTGGTAAATTTCGTGAAGTTCCAAGTAATAAGTCGAAAGGTCGGTTTGTACCCTGAACAAGGGCGCAGACTGCTTTTCCTTATTTGAACTTCGAGGTTTTACCAGAACCCAGCTAAGAAAATGAGTGAAAAGTTTAGGCTGTGTCCTTTTCTTTTTTCAAACAAGAAGTACAAACTTAAAAGCTTTAAATATGGATTATAAATTGGAATATATGGAACGTCTGTTTGCTAAGATAAGCAAGAAAAAGACAGAGTCTTATGTCATAAGTAGAATATGGCATCAATTAAACGACGACCGTGTTAAATTTGTCGTTCAGCAATACATCAGAAGAACACATGACAAGTATGCACTTGCAGACTTGTATCTTCCTCAACTCAATATCTTAATTGAAATAAATGAGCCGTTTCACAAAAACAATGTTGAGGTTGATAAGATTCGTAATGAAGAAATAATCAATACTACTCATGCACAATTATTAGTTGTTGATTGTGATAATGATATTCAAGAAATTCACCGCCAAATTTCCATTATAGTTTGGGCTATAAAATTAACGATACAACAACTTGGTGAGAAATTTCAGGCATGGGATGACGTAAGTACTCTTTCAGTGGAATATCATCGAAACAAAGGTTATTTGAAAGTCGAGGATAATGAATGCTTGCGTACTACAGAGGATGTTGCAGCTATTTTTGGGACTGTTGCAAAACATCGAGGTTTCTTGCGTGCATCAGGTGCAGCTATACCAAACAAGAAAAATGAAATAGCTTGGTGGCCAAATACAGAACATCATCTTTGGCATAACGAACTTTCAGAGGATGGAATGTTCATTTATGAATATCCCAAAGTAAATGAAAAACGTGAGGCACATCTAAATCAATGGCTTTCTGCTCCCGAAGAAACAAGAATTACATTTTTACGATATAAGGATGATTTAGGATTTTGTTTCTATCGCTTTGTAGGTGTATTCAAACTCAATAAAGAAAAATCAACAAAAGAAAATAAATGTGTTTGGGAACGCATCTCAAATACTTATCAACTTAATGTTTAATATAAACCTTTTTAATAATATGGCTGAAAATATAGGAAAAAGAGCTCAGCAAGAAAGAGAAAAAAGACTCAGAGAAAGTGATGAAGCTGTAAGGGCAAAAGTAAATTCACTATCTTACATAGCGAATGAAATAGAAGAAAATTTTTCTATTATAAAACATTTAATTAAAGAGAATAAACGCAACAAGAAAGTACTTTCTCATCACGTAAGTATAGAAGAATACAAAAGTAAAATGCAACAAGGTATAACAAGACTCCAAAATTCAATCATGGAACTTTCTGCATTGGATGCCTCAAAATGTTCTATTGTTTCTCCACATTATCAACAACAAATAGCTAACTGGCAAAAGCAACTAAAAGAACTTGACCCTCAAATTAAGAATGTAATTTTGACAGGTGATGATGATTTGGACGAGTTTGACAAACTAGAAAATGAATCTTTTTTGGATAGAATTTTGGGAAATGATAATGAAAGTAAAAGCACATCAGAGCAAGCTAAAAAAGAAGCACGAATCATAAACAGCATTGTGTTTACTAATAATGCTGATGAACTTACGCAAACTTTACTCAATTTTGGTAACTTGATTGATACTGAAATCAGCTCTTTTGATTTTGCAGGAACGGAACATAAGTTTTCAGATGCTAGA
Source organism: Phocaeicola sp. ICN-14070 (assembly GCF_037892625.1). Taxonomy (NCBI): domain Bacteria; kingdom Pseudomonadati; phylum Bacteroidota; class Bacteroidia; order Bacteroidales; family Bacteroidaceae; genus Phocaeicola; species Phocaeicola sp. ICN-14070. The sequence continues at coordinate 4,444 of NZ_JBBKBF010000023.1, forward strand.
ACTAAATTTGATAATGGAGTTAGATTATTAAAATCTATAGACCCCAATAATAAGATGATTTCTTATTTTGAAAGTCAACAACAAAAATGGGAGAAGAAACGTAAGATGCATATAAAGTATAGAATTTATATCATTGCTGGCATTGTCTTTTTCATTCTTTTATTTACAATACTTTCAAAACTTGGTATTATAGAATAATTCAAATGAATGTTACTTATGGGATTTGGTAAATGGAGTATAATTGGAATTATCTTATACTTATGTAGAAATATTATTTATGTTCTATTTTGGGGATTGATAGCATTTATTTGTTATGCAATATTGAAATGGTTATGAAAATACGTGGATTAAGTTTTTCCCTTAAAAGGGCAATTGGTATAACTGCTGCCAAACAAAAGATTAGCAGAAAAACGGGAATACCCACAACAAAACAAGGGTTAGAAAGAAAAGTTGGTAAAATAGTACTTGATTCTATTTTCGGTTCTAAAAAGAAATAGTAATTAAAAGAGGATGGCATACATCCTCTTTTGTTTTATCTTAGAGAAGGCAAAAACTTTAATTATACAAAACCGTTGGTACAATAAAGTATATAGTTGCGCTTTTCTAAATTCTCAGAATGAACAATAAAGTTTATTTCCAAATTATCCTCTATCCAACGAATTATTCCAGCAGAATCCTGTGCGGAAAACTTATAATTTCTTTTATTCCTATTCCCCAACAAAGAGCCAGTTTCCGGCAAATAACCCAATATAGCACCTAATGAACGGAAAAAAGTGCCATGACCCTTTGCATGCAATTCATTTCCCCACAGCCTTCTCCTTAACGAGTTCGTAGAAATCCCAATATACAAAATCTTATGCTTCCTCTCTTTCAACACCTTACTAAAGGTAAGCGGAAGTTTATCAATATCCTTTATCTTAACAACATACACACCTGAAGAATCAGGTATATCTGAATCATTCAACTGTTTTACACTGAGGAAATTAGACGAATTCATTAACTGTTCTTCTGATATTTGAGATGTAGCAACTCCAACGGGCTTTTGTATAGATTTTTCATACTTTCCATCAGAATGTGGTATAAACCATCTTCCATTACTAAGTTGGTAAGCATGTGTAATATATCCAGCCCTTAGAATATCTCGTAAAGGTTTTCCAGGTCTGCTCAATGAATCTTTGAGAACTCCAGCTTTATCTAACAATTCTGCTGCTTCAACGGCTGTTAGTACATCTTTTTTATAATCGTATTCAAGGTATTTATCTATAATAGATATGATTAATTCTAACTTCTGAGTATTCATAAACATGTACCTTAATATAAATTCCTGATTATTGATTGATAAATCTATAAGTAACTTTATACAATTCTATCATTCGTATATTCCACCTCAGATTCAGCAGCCATCGGTATATCCTCATCTTCCGATGTCGTATAAGTCTTGATTTTACGGTCTTCCAGAAAAATATGGTTCAATGTAAAAGCCAATGATTCAAGGGTCTGCACACGGATTTTAGGTTTTAACTGACACTCCCAGATGGTTATACAATGCCACCCCATTGCAGCAAGCTGACGCTGTTCCTCCACATCCCGCTTCTTGTTTCGTTCCACTTTCTTCCGCCAGAAATCCACATTCGTTTTAGGAAGATGATAATATTTGCAATTATCATGTCCATGCCAGAAGCAGCCGTTAACAAAAATGACCGTACGATACTTACGAAGCACAATATCCGGATGTCCAGGTAGACGCGGATGGTTCAGCCGATAACGGAATCCCCGTCCAAACAAGAACTTACGTACCACTATCTCTGGTTTTGTGTTCTTGCCACGTATTGCCGACATACAACGGTGTCGTTGTTCCTTCGTCAGTCTGTCCATTTGCCGATTTTTATCTTCAAATTAAAACATCGTAACCATACTACTGAATTCAGGATAAAGATACAGAGATTTAGCATACAAAAGAGTGATTCCTTAAAAAATTATGCACACTAAACTAATCTAAGACAGATTCTGCCGTATAAGCGATACCATATTTATCTGACATAATCAAACAATATTGTCTGATCAAATTCAGGATTCTTCAGAAACAAACTTGAAAAATTCCTCTTTTATTTGCCTCCATTTTATTTATTTTGCACATCAATATTAAGACGGAAGGTATTAACTGAATTTTAATTGAAAATTAATTCAACCCTTAAACAGCTGATAAAGAAGCTGAAGCGAAAAGCGATTAAAACAATTCACTCTATACTTGGAAGTATTCGGAGTAATATATTAAATAAAAGACTAAGAATGGAGCAAACAAATAAAATAGCAAACCCTATAAATAACTTATCATACGACAAGACTTCCGCCATCAGTATATTTGAATACAGCAAAGGATTGCTAGGCAGAAGTTTGCGCGAATTCATCAAAGAGAACTATTCACCCAAGAAAGGGAAAGGCGGCATCGGCCAAATGGTAGAGAACCTTTATTTTCTTTTGGAAACCAACAACAATCCAGAAGCGGACTTCTCGTCTGCCGGTATGGAATTAAAATGTACTCCCCTCAAATTGGGTAAAAACGACACTTACCTCATCAAGGAACGTTTGGTATGCAATATGATAAATTACTGCGAGGTCGTAAAGGAAGATTTTGAACAATCACACTTTTATCTGAAGTGTCAGTTGATGTTGCTGCTCTTTTATTTATACAAGAAAAATTGTGACAACCTCGATCTGAAATTTATTTTCTCTGTTCTTTGGAAGCTTCCTGAGAAAGACTTGCTTATCATCAAGCATGACTACGAGACCATACTGGAAAAAATCAAATGTGGCAAAGCCCATTTACTGTCAGAAGGAGACACTATGTACCTCGGTGCATGCAGGAAAGGCCAAAAAGGCGACAGCCTGATGAAACAGCCTTTTTCAGAAGAAGGAGCACCCCGCAGGGCTTTCAGCTTGAAGATGTCTTATATGCGAACTATCCTGCAATATGTAACGGATAGTGGTAAAAAGGCGGTTTCCAATTTCAAGTTTACTGCCGGACAAATTGTTTCAGAAAGGGAACTTGACAAACATAATTTTGAAGAAATCATATTAAACCGGTTCAAACCTTACCTTGGCAAAAACTACCAAGTAATCGCTAAAGGAAAAAAGATAGACATTTCCAATAATCCCAAGAGCAAATTTGCGATGATAGCCAATGCTATCGCCGCAACTGGGAAATGTGCCAATGTCAACCGTTCTGAAGAGTTCATGAAGGCCGGATTGACAATGAAGACAATACGTGTCCAACATAATGGAAATATAAAAGAAGCGATGTCCTTTGAAAACATTGACTACATAGAAGTCGCAGAATGTGACAATTGGTATGAATCCCGGTTATATGAATTGTTTTCAAGCCGTTTCATGTTTGTAATATTTAAAGAACAGACAGCCAATAAAGGAGATTATATACTAGACAATGTATTCTTCTGGACAATGCCTCCAGAGGATTTGGAATGGGCAGAGACATATTGGATGCATATAAAAAAGAACATATTGGAAGACCATATCTCTGAGGAATATTGGTGGAAAGGACAGGACAAGAAAAAATTCCATGTACGTCCAAAAGCTCAAAAATCAACAGATCTAGCTCTAACTCCCAGCGGAAAATGGGCTAAAAAGTTCTGTTACTGGTTTAATAATGATTACGTAAAACAAATAGTAAACAACAATGGCTCAAAATAATCATATAATTCGTGTAGTAGAACTATTCGCAGGTGTAGGTGGATTCCGTATCGGTCTGGAAGGAGCGTCCGACGCTTACGAAACAATCTGGAACAACCAATGGGAACCTTCTACCAAACATCAAGATGCCTCTTTAGTATATCAGGCCCGATTTGGAAAGAAAGGGCATTCAAACCAAGACATTAATCTTGTAAAAACAGCTGATATTCCAGACCATGACCTGCTGGTCGGTGGATTTCCTTGTCAAGACTACTCTGTGGCTGCTTCACTCAGCCGCTCGGGAGGTATTGAAGGTAAAAAAGGAGTGCTATGGTGGCAAATCTATCGCATCTTGCAAGAAAAGGGCGATGCAAAACCCAATTATATATTTTTTGAGAACGTTGACCGCCTATTGAACTCTCCAGCCTCCCAGCGTGGGCGCGACTTTGCCATTATTCTAGCCTCCTTAGCCGACTTAGGCTATATTGTAGAATGGCGAGTCATAAATGCCGCTGACTACGGGATGCCACAAAGAAGAAGAAGAACCTACATTGTAGGCTATCTTGGAAATTCTCCAATAGCCAACCGCATCCAAAAAATGAAAGACTGGGTTCTGTACGACGGAGTAATGGCACAGGCTTTCCCTTTTGAACAAAAGTCGGGAATCTCAGATTTTGAAATAGAAGGTTCCATAAAAGAAGTTTCAGATAACTTCAACAAAGAAGGAAAGGCAAGCCCATTTGGAAATGCGGGCATGATGTCGCATCGTCAAGTTTTTTCTGTCGATGCCTCACCTATTTATAAAGGTACCAGCCAAAACTTAGGTGATATTCTTGTGAACGAAAGCTTTATTCCAGAGGATTTCTTCATTTCTGAAAAAGATTTGCCCAGATGGATTTATGAGAAGGGAGCCAAAAAAATAGACCGCGTTTCTAAAGAAGGGTTCAAATATACTTTCTCTGAGGGTGGAATGGCTTTTCCCGACCCGCTTAACAAACCCTCAAGAACAATGATTACAGGAGAAGGAGGAAATGCTCCTTCACGTTTTAAACATGTCGTATTAACCCCATCCGGCAGATACCGCCGACTGATTCCTATAGAGTTAGAACGGCTGAATATGTTCCCAGATAATCATACTTACCATCCGGAAGTTTCAGACGGACGCAGGGCCTTTCTCATGGGAAATGCATTGGTGTGCGGTATCGTAGAGCTGATTGGAAAAAGTTTATATCGGTTCATGTATGATGAAGCACCTGTATCTTCACGACCGATACATACCTTACGGGAAGCACGTCCGACATTGGATTTAAACTTGTTTGCTTTTGAGAAAGAGCAGTTGATATTCAATAAGCCCAAGAAAAATTATGTGCTAGACAAGAACAAACGTTTGTTGATAGGATTTGTCAAGGAAGACAATCAAGACTATTTCCTGAATGAAGAACCGACTAAAATATATTATACAGGAAAGACGAAATCATTCCCTTCCACGATTGCATTAAATAAGTTGTATTATTTCATGCCTTATATCAAAGGGAAAGGTGTCAAGGACTTGTATCTAATCCGTATTGCAAGAATTGGAACAAAAGCAGAAATCCATCCAGAAACCAACGACAAAGATCCAAGGTTAGTCTTCGAATTGGAGTTTTTAGAAAGTTTATCCGACTATCTTCCTATTCGTTTAAATATCAATCACACATATACAGATACATTCCTGAGCCGAATAATCGACAAGGAAAACTGATTTAAGCAAAAATTCAATCCTCATCCGCATATTGAGAAGCATGCTGATGAGGATTTTTAATACACTCAGAGAAATACATCTTATAAGAAAAATCCCTTCGAGAAAATCTTATTGTATTTTCCCGCATCTATCAAAATGTTACCCCACTCCCTCCCATCCTCCCTCAAACCTCTTTCTTTTCTCACTCCATAACCTTATACGCTCAAAATCTGCAAGCTGAAGCATTTAGCTAAATTCAGAAAGAAACTATTTCCCTACAAACGCACACACAAAGAAAGCATAAAGCATCATACTTTACGCTGTTATACAAGAAAATCGCACACATACAATCAAAAAGGCACCCAAACTAATTCATTCTATTGCCGTAGCCGTCGTAACGGATGAAGGGAAAGGAATTCGTGAACTGAAAAACCTAGCCGTAGCTCCACACTGGCAGCGGAAAGGATACGGACGTCAGATGGTGGAATACCTTTGCCAGCGTTACCAGAATGTGTGTCACACGCTGACGGTAGGCACAGGAGACAGCCGTATGACCATTTCATTTTATCAGAGCTGCGGGTTTGTCTACTCGCACACGGTGCCCGACTTCTTTACCCTTCACTATGACCATCCGATTGTAGAGGATGGAAAGGTACTGAAAGATATGTACTATTTCAGCCGCACTCTTGCCCAGACAAATGAAACTGACGGATGAATCAGAATAAACCCTGCAAAAGTTTGCTCGTTCCGCAAAAAGTCGCGTCCTTTGTAATTGTAAATTCACAAGACTATGGCTGACAATTACATTGAACGACAATATGAGGCATATCAGGCACGGAAGGCGGCCTGGGAGAAAGAACGGAAGTACAAAAAGAAAAAACCGGCGGCTCCGGCCGAGGCTCCCCATCGCTCGGGGGCTTTCCTGCAAAATCAGGTGAAGAAGGTGGTGGCTGTGCACGACCTGTCGGGCGTGGGTCACGTGTCACTGATGGCGGTCATTCCGGTGCTCTCGTCCATGGGCTTTCAGGTGTGTCCGCTGCCCACGGCGGTCCTGTCCGCACATACGCAGTACCCCACATACTCGTTCCTCGACCTGACCGACGAGATGAAGCGCATCATCGAGAACTGGGAGAAGATGAACGTGCACTTCGATACTTTCTACACGGGTTATCTGGGTTCGCCGCAACAGGCACAGATTGTGGAGGAGTTTATCCTGAAGTTCCGTGGGGAAAATGACATGGTGGTGGTGGACCCGGTGCTGGGCGACAACGGTCGTCTTTATAAGGGCATTACCGAGGAGATGGTGACGGAGATGAAGAAGCTGATTCACCTGGCGGATGTCATCACGCCCAACCTGACGGAGCTGTATTACCTGCTGGACATGCCGTATCAGGAGCACATCACGGATGCGGAACTGAAACAGGCACTGAAGACGCTTTCCGACCGGGGTCCGGCCATCGTCATTGCCACGAGCGTGCCGGTAAGCGGTGACCCGCGTTCTACATCGGTCTATGCCTACAACCGCTTTGGCGACCGCTACTGGAAGGTGACCTGCCCCTATCTGCCGGCACACTATCCGGGCACGGGCGACACGTTTACCAGTGTCATCACGGGGGCGCTGATGCAGGGCGACAGTCTGCCCATTGCACTCGACCGCGCCACGCAGTTTATTTTGCAGGGCATACGGGCCACGTTCGGCTATGAGTACAACAACCTGGAGGGTATCATGCTGGAGAAGGTGCTCCACAACCTCGACATGCCGATTCAAATCAGCAGTTACGAGCTGGTGGAATAAGCGGCCACGCGAATCAGTACATACGTATCTGACCGACGGGGAGTTCCACTTCGCCGAAGGGTATCAGGGCATTGAACAGACGGATATGCCGGTAGTTTCCGAGGGAGGCGACCGGGATGTCCGTTTCTTTTATCTGTCCGGTGTCGAGCAGGTGTCGGCGCTGGGTTCCGGCCAGCAGAGGCTGTGCGGGGGTATGCCACTCGCATCCGTTCCAGAGGGCGATGTTGGCGATGGAGGTATCGGTGAGGAGTCCGTGGCGCACGATGAGGACGTCGTCAGCTGTATCGCGCAGGGCAAAGGCTTCGTCGAGCACACGGCGGTCAGCCTGCTTGTAGCGGTAGTCGATGTTGTCCTGCACCACCAGTTGCAGACTGTGTACGGGGCGGACGTGGTAAGGAAAGTATTCCACGCGAATCACGTCGCGGGCATAGGTCAGGCGACAGCGGGTGCGTGCGGTGTGGGCTTCCGGACGGAGGTAGTCACACACGTGGAGGTCGGGCACGGGACCGAAGAAAGCACGGCGCGTGTCGTTCATGCGGCGGTCGTGCAGCGGGGCATGCCACACCTTGCCGTCTTCGATGCGGAGGGTTTCAATAAAGAGGCACATAGACTTTCTGTTTCATTTCTTCGTATTCATTTCGGGCTTCGCTGCGGAAGGTGATGCCTCCCCCACTCTTGAACACCTTCGTGCCGTCGGGCTGCTGTTCCAGAAAACGGATAAGCACGGCACTGTCCAGGTTGCGGCCGTCAAAGTAGCCGGTCACGCCGGTATAGAAACCACGGTCGTACGTCTCGGCCTCACGGATAATCTGCACGGTACGGGGCTTGGGAGCTCCGGTGATGGAGCCTGCCGGCAGGAGACTGAAAAACAGGTCGCCCAGTTGTGAAGGATAGCCTTCAGACAGACGGCCACGGATTTCGGAACTCATCTGGAGCAGCGGACCACGGTGGGTGTGCAGCTCATCGAGGTAGCGGTAGCGGGTCACGGTGACTTCGGTGGCGAAACGACTCAGGTCGTTACGGATGAGGTCGGTGATGGTGGCATGTTCGGCCGCTTCTTTCGGGTCGGCCAGCAAGCGTTCGCGGGCATCGGGCAGCGTGGCATCCATCGTACCTTTCATGGGGTGGGAATAGATAAAACCATCGGTTATCCGGACAAAGATTTCGGGCGAGAACACCACAAAGCGGTCGTTTACCCACAGTCTGTAGGGAGCACGGGCATGGTCGAACACCTGCCGCAGAGTAAGGTCGGTATCGACGGGGGTGGCACAGGTGTAGTTCACCAGGAAGGAATTGCCGCCATGCAAGTGACAATGTACGATGTCGAATCCGCGACGGTACTCCTCAAAGCTCATCGGATGAGGCTCCCAGCAGAAAGAAACGGGGCGCGGAGTAGCGGACATTCCTTGCGGCACGTTCGTGGCTCCCGGAAAGGCAAACAGCAGTTCCGCAGAAGGCAGACGGTGGGGTTCTTCCACCAGGCATTTCTCGGCGGTATAATCTATCAGGAAAAAGAACGGACGGCCTTCGCAGCCAAAGCGGTTCATGCGGGTGATGGCTTCCTCACGGCCACAAAAAGAGAGGGTATCAGTCATTTCGTTTGGTTTTGAGGGAACAGAGATAAAGGGTTACTCCCACGGCTACGGCAAGCATCATCGCTTTCAGCCAGAGGGCATCGAACATCAGGAAGATGCAATGCAGGGAGGTGAGCCACAACAGGCTCAGAGCGAGGATCTTGGCACGCAGAGGGATGGCGCGCGACTCACGAAAATCGCGGATATAAGGTCCCAGCAGCTTGTGGTTCAGCAACCACTGGTAGGCTCTCGGCGAACTGCGGAAAAAGAGGGCGGCCGAAAGCAGCAGAAAGGGCGTGGTGGGCAATACGGGCAGGAAAATACCGGCCACACCCAGTGCCAGCGACAGGAATCCGATGGGGAGGTAAATGTATTTCATGGCGCAAAAATACAAGGTAAACGGCACACCGCAGGCAGGAGTTTAGTTAATAACCTCAAAATCGGAAGGGCTGCACGTGGATAAGCTTGCAGAAAAAGAAAGTTTTCATCATATTTGTAATTGCTACAAGAAAGATTTTCTGGAAGAAAGCACGACCGACCACAAGGGCATCTACCGCCTGACGTATCACGTGGCACCCTACTTCGAACGGTTGCAGCAGGATTCGTTCTACCCGTTCATCGAAGTGGTGTTCGAAATCAAGGACGGCAAGCACTACCATGTGCCAATCACGCTTTCGCCTTACGGATATTCTACGTATAGAGGAAACTGAAAAAAGAATGGGAGCCTTTTCAAGCTCCCATTTTTCGTGCCTTGCGGGTGCAATATCGCTTGCACTGGGCACAGATGTCATAACCCAGCATGGCTCCCAATATGAAATCTTCTTCCGGAGTGAGCAGGTTCAGGGGACGTGTCACCATCATGCGGATGGCTTCAATACATTCCGCCTTGCCGAAGAAAAGATTGATGCGCTCGTCGTCCACCGGCTGAATCACAAACTTGATGCGCTGGCTTCGCAGACGTTTCACGGCAAAGTCTTCATATCGCTTGTTCGTGGTGTACAACACCATCTGACGCACGCCTTTCTTCAGCTCATAGATGTGGTTGAGAAAGACTTTCAGTTCTACGGGATTGATATCGGGAGTCATCATGGGCTACGGATTTAGAAGATAGAGAAATGAGGTCGGAAGGAATCAAGCCAAATCGGCTTTGAGCATCTCTGTCCAGGCCGACACGCGGGCATCGGTCCGGTCGCTTTCGTTCACGTCGTCGAGGGCCAGTCCCACAAATTTTCCGTCGGCAACGGCCACGGAAGAAGCGTAGGTGTAATCGCTGTCGGGCACAGCTCCCACGAAGGTGCATCCGCTGTCTTTCAGGTCTTCAAAGAGGATACCCATACCGTCGCAGAAGGTATCGGAATAGGATTCGGAATCACCGCAGCCGAAGAGGGCGATGGTCTTGCCGGAGAGGTTGGCGTTTTTCAGCACCTTGATGCCGTCGTACCAGTCGTCCTGCAACTCTCCGTCACCCCAAGTAGAGGTACCCAGAATCAGGGCTTCGTAGCTCTCTGCCAGGGCAGCATCCAGCTTGCTCACATCGTGTACGTCTTCAGGGGATACTCCCAGCTTTTCCGCTATCAGGCGGGCCACAGACTCGGTGGTGCCTGTGGTAGAACCATAAAAAATACCAGTTTTCTTCATTTTCTACATGTTTGATTTGACATCGCAAAGAAACGGCATCCGGTGCGGATTTGAAATACCTAAAAATTGGGATTTTGCGGGATTTTTCCGACCGCTTTCTAATGGGTGAAAGAAAGAATTCTGTATATTTGTCGCATAAAAATAAGAAACAAGTATGAAACAGACTCTCTATGCGTGGGCCAGCATCGTGATGGGATGTACCATCCTGGCGGCCGGATTCGTATTCTTTATCAACCCTTATAACATTGTGCCCGGAGGAGTGTACGGGGCCAGCATCGTGCTCCACAACCTGTTCCCGTCCATTCAGGTGGGTACGTTCGGCTATATGTTCGACATTCCGCTGCTCATCCTGTCGGTGCTGCTGTTGGGAGCAAAGTTAGGGATACGCACCATTGTGGCGGCCCTGCTCACTCCGTTGCTGATGAACACCATGTCGCGGCTGGTCTACCCTACCCGCGAAGCACTGGAGAGTCTAGACCCGGCACAACTGCTGGGAGGCAGTATGAACATGACGGACCACCTGATGCTGACGTGCATCATCGGGGCAGTGGTCATCGGTGTGGGTACGGGCATCGTGATACGCAGTCAGGCTACCACGGGCGGAAGTGACATCGTGGGGATGCTGCTACAGAAGTATGCGCACATCCGTTTCTCACGGGCCATTCTGCTGGTAGACGGGGCCGTAGTGTGCTTCGGTCTGGTGGTTATCGGTTTCGGACTGGGTACGGCAAGCGACTCTACACAGCCTTCGTGGCACCTGTCGTTTTATTCGCTCATTTCCATCTTCATCATCTCGCGGGTCATTGCCTACATGATTAACGGGGCGAAGAACGACAAGCTGATTTTTGTCATCAGCGACCATGAGTTGCAGCCGCTTCACCAGTATATTCTGAAAGATTTAGACCGCACGGCTACCTGCATCAAGAGTTCGGGACTCTACACGGGCAAAGACAAGGAGATGATTTTTCTCGTGGTGAGTTACCAGGAGGTGCAGGGTGTGAAACTGAAAATCAAGGAGGCCGACCCGCGGGCGTTTGTGGTGGTGACGGATGCGTACGACACCTTTGGCGAAGGGTGGAAACAGCTTCCTTCTCCACACGAGATTTATCCGGAATAACTCATTTTCCGACTTTTAAGACAGAAAATCCGACATTCCGAAAAACGCACGATTGCCATTTGTGCCGTACCTTTGCATAAACAAAAAAACTTGCTTATGCACATTCTTTTTACGCATTTCCGTCGTTTCCGCTCCGGCTTCGCACAGGTGTGTTTCTACCTGGGAATTTTGCTGCTGGGCGGATGCGACATGATTGAATATCACCCGTACGACCTCGACATTGACGGAGAAACGGACGTGAACCGCCGGAACATCGAACGGATTGAAACGGCTACTTACGGGAAAGAGGAAATCCGGTTTGCCGTAATCAGTGACACGCAGCGCTGGTACGACGAGACGGAAGATGCCGTGGAGGCCCTGAACCGGCGCGATGACCTGGATTTCGTGCTTCATACGGGCGACATGTCCGACTTCGGTCTGAAACTGGAATTCGAGAAACAGCGCGACATTCTCAGCGGACTGAAGGTACCTTTTGTCTGCCTGCTGGGCAACCATGATTGTCTGGCTACGGGACTCGATGTGTTCCGCAAGATATTCGGCACGGAAGATTTCGCCTTTACTGCCGGTAACGTACGTTTTCTGTGTCTGAACACCAATGCCCTGGAGTTCGACTACTCGTCGGCGGTACCCAATATCCAGTTCATCCGCGAAGAAGGTGACCACGTGCCCGAAGGAGTGGAAAAAACCGTGGTGGCCATGCATGCAGGTCCCTTCTCCGAACAGTTCAACAACAACATCGCCGAGTATTTTCAGTATTATCTCCGGGAAATGCCCGACCTGCAGTTCTGCGTCTACGGCCACGGGCACAATATCAGTGTAGACGAGTTTTTCGATGACGGTATCAGGTATTACGAATGTACCTGCGCCAAGAAGCGCTCTTATCTGTTTTTCACCCTCAACTCAAACGGCTATACCTATGAAGTGGTCAATTTTTAAACTGCTGCTGGCAGGAGGAATGGCCGGAATGACGCTCCTGCCCCTTTGCGCACAAAACGACAGTATCGCTCCGGCCGTAAAGGAACGTCGCTGGGACAAGCGCGAGCACCTGCGTTATGATGAACGGTGGGAACGCCTGAAGCCCACTCACCTGAAATGGCAGTACGCCGGAGGAATGGGACTCAACTCAGTGGGCGTGGGCTGGGATTACGGACGCCGCTGCCAGTGGGAAACGGACTTCCTGGTAGGTTTCCTTCCGGCCAAGTATGCCGAGAAATTCCGTCTCACATTTACCGTGAAGCAAAACTACATTCCCTGGAGCATCTGCTTCAAGGAGCACTGGATGGCCGAACCCTTCTACTGCGGTCTGTACATCACCACCATTGCGGGCGACGAGTTCTGGAAGAAGGAACCGGGACGCTATCCCAACAAATACTATAACTTCAGTACCAAGATGCGCCCCTATATCTTCGTGGGACAGCGGTTCGGGTTCAGTCCCCACCACGACTTGGTGCGCCACGTCTCCCTGTTCTATGAACTGAGTACCTGCGAGCTGTATCTCATCAGCAAGGTAACCAACAAAAGTCTCTCCATGCGCGACATCCTGCGCCTGTCGTTCGGCGTGAAAGTACAGCTGTTCAGAGACGAATAGACACAGCCTGCAAAAAAAGATAAAAAAGGAACGGCAGCCGTTCGCCGTTCCAAAGTTTTCGTTATCTTTGCCGGAAAGTAAACAAAGGGGTGCCCCACGGATGTGTCCGGGCTGAGATTATACCCTACGAACCTGATGCGGTTAATACCGACGAAGGGATTGTTGATTCTGACATCTATTTCCTTTCCCCGTCCGCGGGATGCTCTCTTTGGTTTACACCCTAAAACAGTATGCTTATGAAACTATTGGTAAACAACAAAGAGACGGAACTTACACAAGGTCATACAATTGCCGCACTGGCACAGCAGCTGGAACTTCCGAAGCAGGGAGTGGCCATCGCGCTGCACAACCGCATGGTTCCGCGTGCGGAATGGGAAAACACCGTCCTGAACGAGGGCGACAGTCTGGTCATCATCAAAGCAGCTTGTGGAGGATAAGGCCATGGACATGAATCATTTCAAGTTGCAGTTCATCACACATTTCACCGACACGTATTCGTATCTCGACTCGGCCCGGATGGCCCTCGAAGGGGGATGCCGCTGGGTACAGTTGCGCATGAAGCACGCCTCGGACGAGGAGACGGAAGCGGTGGCCGTAGAGGTACAGAAACTGTGCCGCACGTACGGAGCCACTTTCCTCATCGACGACCGGGTGGAACTGGTGCGCAAGCTGAAGGCCGACGGAGTGCACCTGGGCAAAAACGACATGCCGATAGCCGAAGCACGAAAAATCCTTGGAAAGGACTTCCTCATCGGAGGTACGGCCAACACGTTCGACGACGTACAGGCACACTATGAAGCCGGAGCCGACTACATCGGTTGCGGACCGTTCCGCTTCACCACCACAAAAGAAAAGCTCAGCCCCATCCTCGGACTGGAGGGCTACCGTTCCATCGTACAGCAGATGAAGGCGGAAGGCATCCACCTGCCCATCGTAGCCATCGGCGGCATCACCCTGGAAGACATCCCTGCCATTATGCAGACCGGTGTGACGGGCATTGCCCTGAGCGGTACCATCCTGCGGGCAGCGAATCCGGTGGAAGAGACGAAGAAAATCGTAAGTCAATTAAAAATGAATAACGAGAAACGAAAAATTTGTGGATGTGTTCATTTTTAGACAGAAGAACAAAAGAAACATATTTTTCAAATCCTCTGATTTTCAAGATTTCATCACAAACTCCAACTCACCTTTGCCGGTAAAGAAATTCCTACTTTACCAAAAAGAATAACGAGTAAAGGAACCAAAAAAAGAACGAAGCTCCGAAGCGATTTCGCCCCAAAGGAAGCCCCAAAACAAAAAAACGGATCAAAGAATAAAGAAGCAAAAACTCCCCACAGCGATTTCGCCAAAGGCGAAGAGCGACAGCCCCCCCAAAAAACCGCCGTCCTCAGTTTCGGACCGAAAAGCGGAGAAGCAGAGCACGGCGAAAAGAAGCGCAGGCTGTTTGAGCGAAGCGAGTTCCTGCGCTTCCGACGAGCGAAGCTTCGCAGCCGGTCCGAAACTGAGGACGGCGGTTTTTTCTTTTTGTTACCTTTTTCTTTTTGCCGCCAAAAAGAAAAAGTAAGAGCAAGCCAAAAGAAAAAGTAAGAACAAGAGCAAACAATAAACAAAATAGATAAAACAATGGAAAAACTAATCATTGCGGGAAAAGAATTCGAATCCCGCCTATTCTTAGGAACAGGAAAATTCAACTCCAACCAACTCATGGAAGAAGCCATCCTGGCTTCCGGCACAGAAATGGTGACCGTAGCCATGAAACGTATCGAACTTGACAACAAGGAAGACGACATGCTGAAGCATATCATCCACCCCCATATCCAGTTGCTCCCGAACACCTCGGGCGTGCGCACCGCAGAAGAAGCCGTGTTCGCCGCACAGATGGCCCGCGAAGCCTTCGGCACCAACTGGCTGAAACTGGAAATCCATCCCGACCCGCGCTACCTGTTGCCGGATTCTACCGAGACCCTGAAGGCTACGGAAGAGCTGGTGAAATTAGGATTCGTGGTACTTCCTTACTGCCAGGCCGACCCGACCCTGTGCAAGCGTCTGGAAGAAGCCGGAGCAGCTACCGTGATGCCGCTGGCTGCCCCCATCGGTACGAACAAAGGATTGCAAACACGTGACTTCCTGCGCATCATCATCGAGCAGAGCAACGTGCCGGTGGTAGTGGATGCCGGTATAGGTGCACCGAGTCATGCCGCTGAAGCCATGGAAATGGGTGCCGCTGCCTGCCTGGTAAATACCGCCATCGCCGTAGCCGGGAACCCGGTGGAAATGGCCGTAGCCTTCAAGGAAGCTGTCATTGCCGGACGCCGTGCCTACGAAGCCGGACTGGGTATTCAGGCCGATAACCTCGTGGCATCTGCCTCCTCTCCCCTCACTTCTTTCTTGAATGAATAAATCCTGATTTTTCTCAACCGGTAGGGACTGTTCCCTACCCGCAAACAAACCCCGATTTATATGGAAAAAGAAAAAGACCCAAAAGCATACGCCCATGCAGAAAAAGCCTACATGCAGGGCACCCTTTTCCCCTTTGTAAAGGTAGGCATGCAGAAAGTGAACCTCACCCCGACGGTGACCGTAGTAGACGGCAAGAAGGTAATGACACCTAATGCACCGGTGTACGTGTACGACACGAGCGGCCCGTTCAGCGACCCGAACATTGAAATCGACCTGAAGAAAGGACTGCCGCGCATGCGTGAGAGCTGGATTACCTCACGCGGCGATGTGGAACAGTTGCCGTCCATCACCTCGGAATATGGCAAGATGCGCCGTGACGACCACTCGCTCGACCACCTGCGCTTTGAACACATCGCCCTGCCTTACCGTGCCAAGGAAGGCCACTGCTGTACGCAGATGTACTACGCCAAACAGGGCATCGTGACACCGGAAATGGAGTACGTAGCCATCCGTGAGAACATGAACTGCAAGGAACTGGGCATCGATACCTACATCACACCGGAATTCGTGCGCGACGAGATTGCTGCCGGACGTGCCGTACTGCCTGCCAACATCAACCACCCGGAATCGGAACCGATGATTATCGGCCGCAACTTCCTGGTGAAAATCAATACCAACATCGGTAACTCGGCCACGACTTCAAGCATTGACGAGGAAGTGGACAAGGCGGTGTGGAGCTGCAAATGGGGCGGCGACACGCTGATGGACCTGTCGACGGGTGCCAACATCCACGAAACTCGCGAATGGATTGTGCGCAACTGTCCGGTGCCAGTGGGTACCGTGCCCATCTATCAGGCACTGGAGAAGGTGAACGGCAAGGTGGAAGACCTGACCTGGGAAATCTACCGCGACACCCTCATCGAGCAGTGCGAGCAGGGAGTGGACTACTTCACCATCCATGCCGGTATCCGTCGTCACAACGTACACCTGGCCGACAAGCGTCTGTGCGGCATCGTGAGCCGTGGCGGAAGTATCATGAGCAAATGGTGCCTTATCCATGACCAGGAGTCGTTCCTCTACGAGCACTTTGACGACATCTGCGACATCCTGGCTCAGTATGACGTGGCCGTATCATTGGGCGACGGGTTGCGTCCGGGCTGTATTGCCGATGCCAACGACGAGGCTCAGTTTGCCGAACTCGACACGATGGGTGAACTCGTGCTCCGTGCCTGGGAAAAGAACGTACAGGCCTTTATCGAAGGTCCGGGACACGTGCCCTTGCACAAGATTCGTGAGAACATGGAGCGTCAGATCAGCCACTGCCACAACGCACCATTCTACACCCTCGGCCCGCTGGTGACCGACATCGCTCCGGGTTACGACCACATCACTTCGGCCATCGGTGCCGCACAAATCGGCTGGCTGGGTACAGCCATGCTGTGCTACGTCACTCCGAAGGAACACCTGGGTCTGCCCAACCGCGAAGATGTACGTACAGGAGTTATCACCTACAAGATTGCCGCCCATGCAGCCGACCTGGCCAAAGGTCATCCGGGCGCACAGATTCGTGACAATGCCCTGAGCAAGGCCCGCTACGAGTTCCGCTGGCGCGACCAGTTCCACCTGAGTCTCGACCCCGACCGTGCGCTGGAATACTTCAACGAGGGACGTCACACCGACGGCGAGTACTGCACCATGTGTGGTCCGAACTTCTGTGCGATGAAACTCAGCCGCGACCTGAAAACAATTAATAATGAATAATGCATCAGGCCAGCATCTTTAACTTTTAATTTTTAACTATTAACTATAGAAATGTTTAGTGACGAATTAGAAAAAATAAGCTGGGAGGAGACGACCAAGGCCATCTACTCCAAAACCGAGGCCGACGTGATTCGGGCACTCGGAAAATCACGGTGCGACGTAGACGACTTCATGGCTCTCATCTCGCCGGCTGCCGAAAAGTTCCTTGAACCCATGGCACGCCTCAGCAAGAAATATACCGAAGAACGTTTCGGACGCACCATGTCGATGTTCATCCCGCTCTATATCACCAACTCGTGCACCAACTCATGCGTGTACTGCGGCTTCCACATCAGCAACCCCATGACGCGCACCATCCTGACACCCGAAGAGATTGAAAACGAATACAAGGCCATCAAGAAGCTCGGCCCGTTCGAAAACCTGCTGATTGTGACAGGTGAGAATCCGGCCAAGGCGGGTGTGCCCTACATTGCCAAGGCGCTCGACCTGGCCAAGCCGTACTTCTCGAACCTGAAAATCGAGGTGATGCCGCTCAAGACGGAAGAATATGCCGAACTGGTACACCACGGACTGAACGGTGTAATCTGTTTCCAGGAAACGTACAACAAGGCCCGCTACAACGTGTACCATCCGCGCGGCATGAAGTCGAAGTTCGAATGGCGTGTCAACGGGTTCGACCGCATGGGCCAGGCCGGCGTACACTCCATCGGCATGGGTGTGCTCATCGGACTGGAGGACTGGCGTACGGATGTAACCATGATGGCTTACCACCTGCGCTACTTGCAGAAGCATTACTGGAAGACGAAATACAGCGTGAACTTCCCGCGCATGCGTCCGGCCGAAAATGAAGGTTTCCAGCCTAATGTCATCATGAGCGACAAGGAACTGGCACAGGTGACTTTCGCCATGCGTATCTTCGACCACGATGTGGACATCTCCTACTCTACCCGCGAACCGGCCAATATCCGCGACCACATGGCTTCACTGGGTGTGACTACCATGAGTGCCGAGAGCAAGACCGAACCGGGCGGATATTACACCTACCCGCAGGCACTGGAGCAGTTCCATGTGAGCGACGAACGTACAGCCGTAGAAATCGAGAAGGCCCTCAAAGCATTGGGACGCGAACCGGTATGGAAGGACTGGGATGCTTCGTTCGACCACGTGGCACAGTCGCACGCCACCGCCGCTGCGACCCGCTGAAAAGTCCTCCGGAACACTCTCTAAAAAACGCCCTTACGTTTTCCCTGAAACGCAAGTACGTTTTACTTCAAACACCAGTGCGTTTGGATGGAAACACAAGGACGTTTTTCCAAAACGCAAGTGCGTTTTTTCAAGGCACATATAAATCCCTTCAGAAGGCATCCTGAGGCCATTATCCCGACTTCCGGATGCCTTTCTGTCTTTTCATCCATCCCCTTATCTCTTATTCCTTATGAAACTGACTGAAAAAGAAGCTGCACGCTACAACCGACAGATTCTGCTCAACGAAATCGGCGAGACAGGACAACTCCTGCTGAAGCAGGCCCGCGTACTCATCGTGGGAGTGGGCGGACTGGGGTCGCCCATTGCCCTCTACCTGGCCGGTGCCGGAGTGGGCACCATCGGACTGATTGACGACGATACCGTGAGCGAGACCAACCTCCAGCGGCAGGTGCTCTACAGCGAACCAGAAATCGGACTCTCCAAGGCCGAACAGGCCAAGTTGCGTCTGCAGGCCCTCAACTCCGACATCCGTGTGGAAGCCTGGAACGAACGGCTCACCACGCAGAATGCCGAATGCCTCATTGCCAACTACGACATCGTGGTGGACGGATGCGACAATTTCCGCACGCGCTACCTCATTAGCGACACCTGCGTGCGGCTGGACAAGGTGTACGTGTACGGTGCCATCCGCGAGTTCGACGGGCAGGTCTCCGTATTCAACTACCAGGGCGGTCCCGACTACCGCACCCTCTTCCCCGACGAAGAGGAAATGCTCGCCATGCCCCACCCCTCCAAGGCCGTGCTGGGTGTCACTCCGGGCGTAGTGGGCTGCGTGGAAGCCAGCGAGACCATGAAAGTCATCCTGGGCAGTCCGACCGTGCTGAGCGGAAAACTCTGGCACATCGACCTGCGAACCCTGGAAAGCTACGTCATTTCACTGGTATAGCCCCACACGGTTCGCTGAAAATCACGGTTTCCGGTGATGTACAGCTCCTCAGATAGCTTTACTTTTGTACAAACGTAAATTATCCTATTATTCTTATCTTTAGTATGAACAAAAGTAAAGCAACGACAGCCCTGAAATCGCTGCTGGTTTCAGGCTGTGCCCTTTTTGTGTGGGGCATGACACCCGTATTTTTAGCCTCCACCCTTACCTCGTGCGAAAAATTAGAGGATATTTTAGGAGGTGGTGATGAAGATGAAGACGACGAAAACGGAGACGGAAGCAGCTCAGGCAATCTGAACGGAGTGGGTACTACCGACGGAGCGGCTCCCTATTTCAATCTGGAAACGACCCGCATCGAATTGCCTGCCGTAAGAGACGGAGAAGGCATACAGGTGAAATGCCAGACCAACATCATGAGCATGCGCTATGTGCTGGAGAAATTCAAGAAATTCAGCGAAGGTGAACTGACTGAACAGGAGGACTATTCGTTCATCCTGGAAAATCCGGAGTATTCATTCTACGGCGAAGAGTACCTGCAGTATTACACCAACTACTCCAGCGAGAAACAGACCGACAACCTGCTGATTTATGCCACCGACAAAGACAGTCTGCTGGCCACCATCCCCATCGAACAGGCGGCTGCCCCTCATATCAGCGTGACCAAGGCAGATGCAGGTGTCAATGAAATCACACTGACACTAGAAGGACAGAACGACGCCCGTTTCTATTCCACCTACATCTCAACCGACAGCATCCCCTTGTTCGAAGTCATTCAGGATTTGAAGAACGGAGGCTCAGGACTTCCTTTTGAATACCTCTTCGACCTTCAAAGCCAGCCTACGTGTACCTTCTCCGGACTGACAGAAGCAACCAAATACTACATCTACCTGCAAGGCGGTACGGAACCGGGGCCCTTGTGCGGAGTTTCACTGTACACCGTCACTACTGCCATGCGCGGCAAGGAAGATGCGCTGATTCTGAAATACGTATTGAACAACCTGAACAACCGCACGGTGTACCTTCCGTTTGAAGGACGGGTGAAAGGTGTCATCGACTGGGGCGACGGGGTAACCGAGGTGCTCGACAAGTCATACGTATATTCGGCCGACCTGTCACACGTTTATGCCCAAGGTGCTGAATCGACGGTAGAAGTAGCCTTCAAGGGTACGGTAGAATCTCTGACAACCAACAGCACGACCAAAGGAGAAATCCTCAAGAGTTCACTCATCGGCATCACACAATGGGGTACGCCCGAACTGAAAACACTGAGACTGGAGGATGTTACTGCACTGACCCAGCTGGCTGCCGACACCAAGGGAGCACTGTCTGCCATCACGGACTTCACCTCCTGCTTTGAAGACTGTACGGGACTGACCAACCTCCCCGAAGACCTGTTTGCCATGGCAACCGGTGCCCAAACGTTCGACAGAGCCTTCCTGGGCTGTACGGGACTGACTTCACTTCCGCTCAATCTCTTCGCCCAGAATTCCAGTGCCCGCAACTTTAACGCTACCTTCTCCGGCTGCACAGGACTGCTCTATCTGCCCGAAGACCTCTTTGCAAGCAACAAAGACATCTATGTCATGAACGATGTGTTCAGCGGATGTGAAAACCTGAAAGAGATTCCGGCCGGACTGTTCCGTAACAATACCCGTTTAGGATACATACAATGTGGCTTCTCAGGATGCAGCTCACTCACCAGTCTGCCCGAAGGACTGTTTGCCAACTGTCCGGGCATACAGAGTGTGTCAGAAATCAACTCCGTCATGGATGCCTACGGTCTTTTCTCGAATTGCACCTCATTGACCGAAATTCCGGAAGACTTGTTTGCCAGCATGACCAAGGTTACCAGATTAGATGGCATATTCAAGGGATGTACCTCCCTCCGCGAGATTCCTGAAAAGCTGTTTGCAAACAACACACAGGTGATTTCCATGTGGGAAGCCTTTGCCGGATGCAAGAGTCTGCAACGCATTCCTGCCGGACTGTTCGACTCCATGCGCACCCTGCAAGCAGTCCGACTCTTGTTCAAGAATTGCAGTTCGCTCACCGGCGAATCGCCCTACACCCTGATAAACGGGGAAAAGGTACATTTGTATGAGCGCAAGGATTACCCGAATGAATTCCTTGAAATCACCAGTCACACCAGCGCGTTTAACAACTGTACGAACCTGACCGACTATGAATCCATTCCAAGTAACTGGAGATAAACGAGTCCCGATTTTTGCATAATTATCCTTCCCCTGCCAAAGCTAGATAAAAAACACGCTTGGCAGGGGATTTTTCATGCCTCAATTTCCGATTCTCTATTTTTTATGCTAACTTTGAGAATCAAACCTTTATCAAAAGTACCATCATGCATACTAAACAACTCACCGACATTCTGCTGGTATTCCTCTGCATCTTCTGCTTCACCAGCTGCGACCACGACGACGTAAACTTTCCAACTTTCACATTCAATGAAAACGGAGAATGTGAGCCAGCGTCTCTCACCCCCATTTCTTCCGCCCGCTTCGAAGAAGCCGTGGTGGGATACGGCTGGAAGCACGTCCACACCTACGAAATCAATCCCGACGGCACTTGCCAGACGCAGGATTATTACCAAGACCTGACAGGTGCAGGCCCTACTCAATATTACATGGAAAGCAACTCTTCCCTGAAGAAATACATGTACATTGACGCCTATCCTGCATGGGGATTCCGGACAGTCACTTATACCTTCTCGGACGAGAACCGACTGCTCAGCAACCAGAACACAGTGTTCCAGATACTTTCTGTGAACGGCAACACAATGGAAATACTTGACCAGCTGGGGGTACGGGCAGGCGGAACCGAAATCTACGGTTATTCCATCTACCAGCGGATGACGAATCAGGAACTGGAAGAGGTGCAGAAAACATATCACACAGATTTGTCGGACGTCCACGAACTGACCGTATCGGTACAGGAAAATCCGCTCATCATCTCCGGAAAAGAAACGGAATTCGACGTGCTGAGCAGCAACGGTCCTTTCACTTTCAAACCAGCCAGAGAAGGCAGTTGCGAAATCACTTCACAAGAGAATCACGTCAAGGTCAAACTGCTGAGCAACGGAGTATATCTCACCGGCTACGACCGTCTGCGTCATTGTGAGGTGGTCATCTTCTCTACCGACGAGGAACTGGAACCCGAAGGCACGGACATCTACGACTTCACGTACACAGAAATCACCGTCAATCAAGAAAAGAAACTCTTGACACCCGATGGCCACGAAATCTCCTACGCCCTCGGCAGCATGGAAGTCACCCCGCGCAAGGAATACACCGGAAGTATCCTGAGCCAGTATGCTCCCGTAGCCCTGCTTGCCGTGGACACAAACGGACAGGCACGCTATCTGCGCATGAACAGCGGCAAAATCAGCTTCAAGGACCTTCTTCCGCAAGAAGTGCTCGACCAGCTGACGGAAGGTACAGACGGGGCTTCTCTCACCTACAAGCTGGAACTGATTACGCCCGACTGTGAGGTGTTCCAGGTTCTGCCTTTCAAAATCACCTATAAAAAATAGTGCAAGTTTCATGAAGCTAATCCGCCTGCTTCCCATATTGCTTGTCATCGGACTCTCCTGCCTGACGAGTTGCCAGAAAGAAGAAATTCCGTCTGCCGACAACGAGCGGACACTCTTCATGTACCTGCCGTGGTCTACCAACCTGACGAACTATTTCTACCAGAATATCGACGATATGGAAGACGCCATCTCCCGCAGAGGGCTGAACAAGGAACGGGTGCTCGTCTTTCTGTCTACCAATTCCACGGAGGCAGAACTGTTTGAAATCACGGTCAACAACGGTACCTGCACCCGGCAGATACTGAAAGAATACACCCGTCCCGCATTTACGACCGAGGAAGGTCTCACGGGCATTCTGAAAGACGAAAAGAACTGCGACCTGATTTACGGCCGCCAGCGATACGTTCCAGCCGCAAGGCTATGCGCTGTGCTTTCATCCCGACCTGATTCGCGGCACCAACCTCGGACGCACTATCAAGGAATACACGTTCTTCTCGTATGAAGTAAACGAAGCCTTGCATCTCTCGGAACGGGAACGACACACCTTCATCGACTGCCTGCAGAACATTCAGGAGGAATTGCAACATAGTGTGGACAGGATGAGCAAACGGCTGATTGCCAACCACATCGAGTTGCTGCTCAACTATTGCCTACGCTTCTACGAAAGGCAGTTCATCACCCGTCAGGATGCCCACCACGACATTCTAACCCGTTTCGAAACATTCCTGGACCAATATTTCACGGGAGACAATGCCGCACAAAAGGGATTGCCCAGCGTGAAACACTGCGCAAGCGAAGATAGCCTATCAACTCGGTTTCCAGTATCCGCAGCACTTCACTCGTGTATTCAAGAAAGCCACCGGAATGACTCCAAATGAATACCGGAGCAAAGCGGAGTATAAATAATACAATATTTTTCATCCGCCATAAGAAAGAGGAAGCACAGAATTCATTACATTTGCAGAAACCAAACCCGACATTTATGAATCGCAGACTACTATCCGTCACCGTGTTTCTGGCACTGATGCTGACTTCCCTGCTGGCCGGACGCCATAACTACCACGTGACACGAAACGAAATAACAGCCGACCTGAATCAGGCACTGGCACTGACTTTACTGGAAAAGAAGGAGCCCATTGTGACACAAGACACGATACGGGCATACAAGCAGTTCAGGCGTACTTCGGGCGGACAGGTACTGATTGTCGTGTCCGATGAACGGTTCTGCCGACACCTGAAGAACCGGCGACTGAAGGAAACCTCTTTCCTCACGTTCGATGTGGTGGACAAGGAGTATCAGGGCGGTTCGACGGATGAACAGGCCATCTACAGCGATACACTGATGATAAGAAACGAACACGCAGGCGAGACACTGGCCCTGAAAGGCTATACCCGTCTGTCGGCAGCGGCTGTATTCGGCATGTCCGACCAGCGCTTGCCTGCCGGACTGATGGCAGCGGCTATCCTCTGGGCCATCGGCTCGATGCTGTACTTACGGAAAAGAGAGAAAGAGAATCTGGTGCTGCAACCCGTCGGAGGATGCGGACAACCGGCTGAAGATGGTACACAATCTGCCGAAGATTTCGGGGGACTGACGTATTCGGATGCAGACGACCGTTTCTACGGCGCCGACCACACGCCTATCCGCTTCACCCCCATGCAACAGCAACTGATGCGGCTGTTCTGGCAGTCACCTTCCCACTCCATATCGAAAGAGGAAATCTGTGCGACACTCTGGCCCAAGAAAGACGATGCCAACGATACGCTCTACACCCTTATCCGCCGGTTGAAACCTATCGTAGAGGAGCATACACGGCTGAAAATCGTGGCCGACAGAGGACGAAACTATTCCTTGGAAATCAACGAATTGAAAAGCTGACAGCGAATTGTCAGGCAAATGTCAGCGTCGGTTTTTGACGCCTTCGTAACGCCCTCTTACTTTTGTTCCTGAAATTTACACACAGGAACAAATGAATACACTCAGATTACTTTTCCAGCAGGAGGCCGAAAGCCGGCTTCTGCTGACCGTCTCCCGATTTCTGGCCAGCATCTTTCTTCTTTTATTGTTGGCCCTCCCCACTCTGGCACAAGAAGTGGAACCCACCGTGGACTAGGCGAAGTGGAAGTCAAGGCCGACCGGATTATCCACAAAACCGACGGCCTGCTACTCTATCCCTCCGAACAGCAGAAAGCTTCTTCCCGCTCGGGCTACAGTCTGCTCCAGCAACTCACCTTACCAAATATCCGTGTGGATGAGGTGGGCCACAGCATCTCGGCCATCGACCAGCGGGGAAGTGTACAGATTCGCATCAACGGCATCATTGCGGACAAGGCAGAGATGCTGTCGCTCGACCCGAAGAGCATCCGCAAGATTGACTTCATCGACAACCCTGGTGTGCGTTATGGCGACGGCATTGCCTACGTCATTGACATCACTACCCGACGGGCAGACAACGGATATACTTTAGGAACCTCGCTCACCCAGGCACTGACTACCCGCGACGGCGATTACACAGTATACGGCAAATGGAACACGGAAAAGAGTGAGCTGTCGCTGAACTACAGCTTCGGCTACCGGGATTTTAAAGGAATACGGACGGAAGAAACCGCGCACTACCACCTGAACGACGGCTCCATTTATACCATCCAGCGCAACGACCTCGCCTCGCGCAACCGGAGTCTGAGCAACCAGATGAAACTGACCTACAACCTGGCCGACTCCAGCCGCTATGTGTTTCAGGCTTCACTGAGCGGCGACTTCAGTCACGTGCCGGGTGATTTCAGTCAGAAACAGATTGTGGACGGGACACAGACGTACACCGCCCTCGAACAGCAACAAAGCCAGAGCAGCAGTCCGGTGCTCGACCTCTACTACTTCCAGCAGTTCTCCCCCCGGCAGTCGCTTACCCTCAATGCCGTGGGCACATACATCGGCACCCGCTCCTCCGACAGCTACGACGAAGGTTCACCCTATCGTTACGACGTGGACGGACGCACTTACTCCCTGCTGAGCGAGGCCATATACGAAAACCGGTTGAAGCCCTTCACCCTTTCTGCCGGCCTCAACTACAGCCAGAAATACACAAACAATGAATATACGGGCGATGTTTCTTCCGTCACCCCCATGCACCACAACCGCGTGTACCTGTTTTCGGAAATCAAGGGAGCGTGGGGCAAGCTCCGCTACTCGGCAGGCATCGGAGGCAGCTACCTGCACTACCGCCAGCAAGCCCATTCGTACGATTACTGGAGTTTCTGTCCGAAAGCAGCCCTGAGTTACAACTTCACCCACTCTCTGCAACTGAGTTACAATTTCCAGCTGAACGAACGCACCTCACGGGTAGCCATGATCAGCGATGCCGCCATCCGCACCAACCGCATGGAATGGACCGTAGGCAGTCCCGACCTCAAGCCCAACCGGGAGACGTATCACACCCTCCGGCTGTCGTACAACGACTCCCGTCTGCAAATCAATCTGCAAGGCTTCTACAAGAAATGTCCTCACCCCAACATGGCGGTGTACGAACGCACGTCCGACGACCGGTTCATCTACACCCAGCGCAACCAGAAAGAGATTGATGCCCTGCACGCCATGGCCTACGCAAGCTACTGGCTGATGCCGGAAAAGCTCTCCGTCACGGCCTACGGGGGACTGTTCCGCTGCTTCAACTTCGGCCAGGACTACACGCACTGCTACACGTCTTACTTCTTCACAGGGGCCGTCAACGCCTACCTGGGCAACCTCTCCCTCCATGCCTACGCCGACAACGGCTCCCGCTTCCTGGAAGGGGAAACCAAAGGCTACAGCGGAGGCGACATCGCCCTGAAGGCCGCCTACAGCTACAAAGACTGGCAGTTTGCCCTTATCTGGCAACAGCCCTTTCAACACAAATACAAAATGTTCGAATCGGAAGTCCTGAACCGGAACCTCCAGAAAACCACTGCCCTCTACAGTCGCGACGCCTGTAACCTCGTCAACCTGACCGTAACGTGGCGACTGACTAAAGGACGCAAGTTCCGCGCTGTCAACCGCTCCATCCAGCTGAAGGACAGTGACACGGGGATTATCCGATGAAAAAAGAAATTCTCAGGTAAGTATTCCGCTTGCCTGAGAATTTTTCAATGAGCTGCACGCTGCAACCACCGGTTACAACCGTTTCCCAACAGTACCCCCAAGAATACGCTCACAAAGATGCGCCAATCATCGGCAAGGCCCATCCATTGTGTGACGAACAGACAGAGACTGCACACTACGGCTGTGACCACCAAGCTCCATAACAACGGTTTCATTTTCATAGGCATTTGTTTTGATTACAAGCGTAAAGATACAAAAACTTACCTAAAAACGACTTTTTGAGAAAGAAATAATTATTTCTGACAGACTTATTTGTCTAAACCACCCCGATAAAATCAAGAAACTTTGGCGGCACGCTCGAAAGTAACCGGAATGGCATACCTCACTTTCTCCGGTTTTCCGCT
This sequence comes from Phocaeicola sp. ICN-14070, assembly GCF_037892625.1. Taxonomy (NCBI): domain Bacteria; kingdom Pseudomonadati; phylum Bacteroidota; class Bacteroidia; order Bacteroidales; family Bacteroidaceae; genus Phocaeicola; species Phocaeicola sp. ICN-14070. The sequence continues at coordinate 31,899 of NZ_JBBKBF010000023.1, forward strand.
TTGCCGTCCCGGTTTCCATTTCGGCATCAGCTTTACTACCCGAAGAGCCTCTTCGTCCAATGCCGGATTCACTCCCCGCAGCACCACCGGATGAATAATGTTTCCTTCCTCATCTATCACAAACTGCACGATGACTCGAGGAATTACAACCGTTTCAGGCACAAGCGATTTGTCATAGTTCAGATTCTTCCGAATAAAATCCATCAAGGCCGACATGCCCCCGGGAAACTCCGGCATCTCCTCTACCTCGTCATACGCAATATCCAGATCCTTTTCCTCTGCCACTTCCTGCAAAGGCTTTGAAGAAGGCTCCTTGTCCGAAGCATCCCGTTCTTCCACCTTGTGGCCAATCCGGAATTCCGCCGCAAAATACCAGTCGTGATAATTATCCCCAATATCCATTTTCTTCACCACACGATAGATGCCCGGCGTAAGCATACGGAGTGACGTATACAAACTGGCAGAAAAGGGATAAATCTTATTGGATGGAAGAATACGTTCTTCAAGTGTCCAAACTGTTGCTCTCGGTAAAGACAGCCATTTTTCTCCCTCCTTCCGAAGCACTCGGTACGGCGACCCCATTGAGATGCTCCGCCCGCTCCGGTTTACGATTCTCACCGCCACAGATTCCGTATTCAGCGGATACACCGCCTTCTCCGTGTACATCTTGATGCCGAAAGTATCCGTACACATCGGTTGAGTAAAATAAGTAGCTACATCCTCTTTTCCGTCGTTCACTACGATTGCCGCATAATTCAGCACCTTCTGCCGGAACTCTTTCTGCAATGCCTCCGAGTTCACCATCCACGACATATACAACGTGTCATTGTCCCGAAAAAACGAAGTATTCAAGTTTTCTATGACACGGTCCTTGGGATGTTCCTTCCCATACTGGCTAATTTTGTCAAGCAGTTTCCGATGCTGAGCCTTGGATACGAGTTCAAACTCCGCGTATGCCGTACATGTATTACGGTTGAATGATTTGTAAATGCGATACCTGCCGGGACGGTTCTTGTCCGTATAAAATTGAATAGTCTGCCGGTCTGTAGGATAATCGGGCGTAAACACCCACAATACATCGTTGATTATCGGATTGGTAGGCTGAGGTTCCCATTGCTTTAGTGCTTCATTGTAATATACCAGACTGTACCCTTCTCCACTGTCATATTCCCGGTTCGCACGACTGGTAATGAAGACCTTGACTTTGGAAGTCGCTACAGGATAATAATCATATTCTGTATGCATATAAAGCGAATCCGCAGAAAGAGGACGGCCGACAGGAATATCCCGTACCACCGGTTCCAGCACCATCGCCACCGGTTGAGGCGGAGTGTCTGTAGAAGTTTCCGTATCCGGCTCCTCTGCTGCAAGCGTATCATCCGTTACTTCCGGACTCTGTACTGCTGGAGGAGTCTCCTTTGCCAGAACATCTACCGGTTGCGCCTTACGCTTGCCTGTACAACCAACACACATCACACAGACCACCGCCACAAACAATTGAAAAAATGCATTTGTTTTCATACGCTATTGGGATAATTAATTTGTATTCTGCACAGAAGGTTTAAACGCAACAGGAAAAGCAAACTTTACATTCCGGTTCTTCCCGGCTTGTCTGCCCGGTTTCCATTTCGGCATCAGACTGACGATACGCAAGGCTTCTTCATCCAACGCCGGATTTGTACTCCGCAACACCACAGGGTTAGTGGCATTTCCCTTCTTATCTACTACTATTTGAATGATGACACGCTCCCTCTTTTCAGCCTTGTCATGCCGCAGGTTTTTCCGGATAAACTCCATTAAAGCAGACATACCACCGAGAAACTCCGGCATCTCCTCCACTACCTGATAAACTGTTTGCTCATCTTCCTTTCATTGTATTATCGATTTTTCCGTGAAACAATTGTCCGTTATTTATCTATCCAGAACTCGGCACTTACTGTAATTTCTTCCCTCCCGTCATGGAATGATTGAATAATCCGATATTTTCCGGATGTAATTCTATAGCAACTGACAGGATAACTAAAACAATAATAATCAGGAGCAAAGTTTAACTGCATACCTACATCTCCAAAGCCATACATTCCATTCATCTTTGCACCCATCCACGAACCGTTTTCCCATTTCTGCAATGTCCAGTCACCACCAAAAATCAGCGACTTACGCTTAGGATTCAATAGGATAGCATACACATTCTTCGTATCAAGCGGATAATGGTTCTGTATCATATTCATCCTCACAGTAGTCCCCAGCGTATCACAGTTCAGGCATTGTGCATCGGCAGGCCCAATCTGCATAACCTGTTTTTTTGATGCCGTGCGATTGCATCCCAAACTGCATATTGCCATCATCACCACGAAATAAATATACCAGCTTTTCATACTCCACACATTTTTATTTAACCTCAAAACTGTCTGTCAAAAGAATGCGTTCATCACCTCTACTAAATGATTTCTGAACACGGTATTTCCCTTTTGGAATGCAATATTCATTCAGTTTATAACGGAAGCAATACAGCAAAGGAGCCTTCTCTATCATAAACGCATCACTATTCCATACAATCGTATAGGAGGTATCCTTTTGCTCCGGCGGACACCATTTATCATTTTTCCACAAATAGAAACGCATATCCCGTCCGAACTCCAACAGAATGTCCGTCGGATTGCTTACAAATATATTAATCACGGGCACATTTTCTGTATATACTTCATATTCTGTCCACAGACGGGTTTCTCCGTTATATGCTTCAGGTAAATCTTTTGTATACCAAAGTTGACACTGACGTAATTCGTATGTTACTGTATCTTGAAATGAAGCACAGGTATCAGCAACCACAATGGATGTCATGCTGTCCGCACCTCCGATAACAGCTGTAGAGGTAGCCTCCTGTACAGGCTGTCCAGGCTTATTTACACAGGCCGCCAGCAAAATCAATATAACACATGCAATCTCTTTTCTCATATTCATTCCATTTTAATGAAAACAATTATTCCTTTTATCTATTTCATCAGTATCGGTTTATCACACGGTGTATAGCCGATAACCAGCACATCAGTATCCGGATTAACAGTAGCAGAAGAATTCAGTTTATATTGAACTACAAGTGTATCTTTACCTGCCTTCAATAAAGTAGGGACATTCATCACCTTTCTAAAAGTGTCCAATGCTGCTTTCCGAAACGAACGGTTGCTGCAAGAAATGATTTTCGGTTGCACGACATATCCGTTACTGTCCACTGCATATTCAATGCGTAGCAGACACTCTTTTCCTTTGGCCAGCAACTTTACCGGATATTTGCTTTCCTTATGTAAAGTCTTGATAAACCATTTATAATCACGAAATTCATCTAAAGATTTATCCAGACCAAATATTCCTTTCGGAGCCTCCTTGCGCCATGAAGTGCCAAACTTCTTATCCAGATAATCAAAAACCACCTGATTATAAGCTGTCAGCATATGATTGGGAACACCCAGATAACAGTCCAGTGTTCCATCTTTTTTCAATGGATAAAAAACGTCATAACTCACGCCGTACTTTATCCAGAAAAAGTGTGTGCGGATTTTTTGTTCCTGTTCTTCCGGTATTACCAGGCGCAGCTTGGGATGTCCCTTGAGGATATTTTCTTTCGACAACTCCGGCGAACAGTCATATTTCAAAATATAATCATACCATAAAGGAAGCACCATACGCAGCGTGTCATTATGCTGCGAAGGGAGGGTTACTACCGTATCACAAGGAGCGAGTCCCACATATTCAGCTTTCAGATGATAAGTTCCGGCCTCCAGTCCCGTCATCCGGAAGCAGCCGGTGGAATCTGTCAGCCATCCTTGAAACGGTTGTTCAACCATGCTCAAATTGGAGCCAACAAGCACAGCATGTACCACATCATAAGGAGGACGTTGACGGACGGATTCACCATACACCCGACCCACAATCGTGTATTTTGCAGAATCACCCTTATTATGCGTTATATCTCCCCTCAAAGTTATAGTAAGATTCCGATATTCGCTCGTGTACTTTCCGTTGATGAAGAGCACCTCCCACGGATAAATGGATTTCAGCGTTTCTTTGAGGGCAAGAGCCAGCGGATGATTCCCGTCGTTTATCATTTCCTGCGAAGAACGCAGATAAATGAAACGTACGTCACAGTCTATAAAGTGACCGTCGGCTGTCAACTGGAAATCACTTAGCGAAAAACGAATTCGTTCTCCACGGTATTCAGGAAACCGCTTCCAAGGAAACCGATGCACGATTTCCCCTTGTGCCTTCGTCAGATTCAATCCGGCTCTCCGGTAATTGTGGTAAGTCTGCGTTTCCAGCACTTTACCGCTCCGAACGGTCAGCACCCGTTCTGTTTCCATGTTGCGGTCGAACCCATCATGCACGTATCTCACCACATCTCCTTTCCCGGCCCGAAGTTCCCCACTGAACCAGCGGGCTTGAATTGTCCCCGCCAGACAATAGGCCGCAAAAATCGGCCGCAAGTCTTTCACCTCATACATTCGTGTATATTCTTTCTTGCTGACCTCATCGTAGACATCCGCTTCTACCCGTTGCAGGCAAAGATACCCATCACGCACCTCCCAGAAAGCGGTATAGCCGCTATAATTGCCCGTAGACCGAGTAACATTTTCCGGAAGAAAATCTCCCATCCGCCTGCACAGCAGGGAATCGTATCCTATCGGCTTTGCCATCAAAACCCATTCTTCTCCTTCCAGACGAATCACATCGCCCGATTGCCCTGTGGCTTTAAGCGTCAGCATCACACCACACAGCAGAATAAGCAGCATCATTTTCTTCATACGTATCTGATTGTTAGGTAAATCTAGTTTTTAAAGATACGGAAAAGAAACGGCATTTCAAAGTTGTGGAAAGGATTAGAAAAACGAAGCTCCGTTTTCCGAGAAATATTGGTTTTATTTTTACGTTTCCCAACCCCGAACCGTATGTTTTCAAAAGCAGAAACGTATAGTTCCGCACCGAAGAACATACGGTTCTCTTACGGGAAACATAGAAAACGCCTTGAAGAAACGATTATGTCCTCAAGGCGTTTTCCAATATGTAAAGTTAGCAAGCTATTCGGCGTCTTCCTATTCCGCAAAAGCCGGAACAGGCAAATGCATACCTGCCATTACCACTCCGTTTTCACGGGCATATTGCAGGTAGTATTTGCGGCTTTTTATGGCTCCGGTCTTATCCATGTCATACTGCGCACAGATTTCCGGATGATCTTTCTGCAAGGCAAACCCGTGAAACAAGTCACCAATTACCAGCAGTTTGCCCGCCTTATAAACGGTATGTCCCGGTGTATGTCCTATGGCCTCCATAGGGAGCACATTTCCGGGAAGCGTATCTCCAAAAGCAAAGAGATGCAGACGGTCTTTATAGGCATTCATCGTGGTCTCTACCTGTGCCCTTTTATCAGCCGGCATTTTCATCCAGGCATCATATTCCGCCTTTGAAGCATATACCTCAGCCTTCGGGAAGACAACCTTACCGTCCTTCATCATTCCGCCGATATGGTCGCCATGAAAATGGGTAATAAACAAGCAGTCAATATCTTCAGGCTTTACATTCAACGATTTCAAGCCCTTCATCATCCGGCTATCAGGAGCACCGACACCGGTATCAAAAAGCATCCGCTTGCCATCACATTCAATCAAAAACGTGCTGACGGAAGCTGGTATACCCTCTTGAAGAGAAAGGCTGTTCATCAGCGCATCTGTCGCATCCGGAAAGAGAGTACGCGGCATCAACCGTGAGCTGGCATTGTCACGAATCCATGTCACCTTCATACTGTCCAGCGTCAACGTGGCCAACAAACTATCTTTCTGTAATGTTACCCGAGTACATACGGTCTTTATCGTATCTGCATTCATTTCTTTCTCTGTTTTCTGTTTATTCTGCCCTCCGCAACCAAAAAACAAGAAGGCTGACAACACGACGGCACCCGCCATCACATAATTTTTCATACGTATTTGTTTTGTAGTTTCTTCTTATTGTCCCATCTCTACCTTCACTTCCTGAATGTTACGAAGCTCATCGCTGAAGTTGACACCAATCTTGTAGACCGTACGGCTGTCCTTGGCAAAGGGTGCGGCATAGCCTTTCTCCCGAATCTGAGCCAAAGCTTCGTCCGCGCTGCCGTTCAACTTGAATTCCATGATGTACACATAGTCCTGCGTCTGGAGCACCAGGTCAATCCGACCACGGTTGGTTCGGTATTCCACCTGCACGTAGAAGCCCATCAGCTTGAAGATGATGTAGAGGATGTTCTGATAGTGCACTTCGCGGTCGCGTGCCAGTTCGTATGGAATGTCGGCAAACATGGTCTTCAACCGTTCGAAGAAATCATCTACTTTGCCCGCCATTACTTCCTCCACAAAGCACTGAATCTGGTAGGGTGACTTGCTTACGCTCACCGATGCGTAGTTGGGCAGCAGGAACTTGAAGAACCCTTGTTCCACTTCGCGGTTGGGGAAGCCTAACGTGTAGTTCTCGAACATCTTGTTGTAACCCTTGATGGTGAGGTAGCCACTCTGGTAGATAACCGGAATCGGGTCGGTTGAGGCCGTATCAATGCTGTCCAGCACCGGCTGGCTGGTGACGATATGTTCCAGTTCTTCTATCGGATAGTGATGGAGCTTGAGTAGTTCGACGAGGTAGGTCGGTGTTCCAGTCTCAAACCAGTAGCTGCCGAACCGTCGGTTGGCAAAGGTATTCAGCAGGCTGAACGGATTGTACATACCGATGGCATTTTCCGTGAAATGATACCCGTCGTAGTTTGTTTTCAGTTCTGCACAAGCTTCTTCATAGCTCATGCCTGTAGCTGCGGCTAATTCGTGAATATCCTCTTCAAAATAGGTATAAATTTCTTTCTCACTGATACCACAGATTTCGGCATACTGGTCAATCATGGAAATGTCACGCAGGTTGTTCAAATCGCTGAACACGCTGACCTTGCCGAACTTGGTCACTCCCGTGAGCAGAGCAAAGCGGATGCACCCGTCCATGGATTTCAAAGCTCCGTAGAAGGCTTTCAGGGTACCGCGGTATTCGTTCTGCAAGGCTTCATTGCCGATGGCCTGTAGCATGGGCTTGTCATATTCGTCGATGAGAATCACCACGCGGCGGCCTGTCTGCTCGCAGGCACGGCGGATGATCCCCTGAAAACGCCGGGCCACACCGATTTCACTGGAAGATGCTCCATAAAGTACTTCCCAATTCTGTACGTTTTCCTCCAACACGTTGGTCAGTGATTCCGGCGTATCGTATTTCTGCGTATTCAAATCCAGGTGTAGTACCGGATATACCGTCCAGTCCTTCTCCAGTTTCTCCAGTGCCAGTCCCTTGAAAAGCTCTTTCTTTCCCTGTGCGTAGGCTTCAAGGGTTGACAACAGCAGGCTTTTTCCGAAGCGTCGCGGACGGCTCAGAAAATAGTATTTATTTGTATTAAACAATTCATATATCTGTGCAGTTTTGTCCACATACACATAACCATCATGTATCAGACCTTCAAAGTTCTGTACTCCTACCGGATATAGCTTGCTCATAACCACTGGATTTAGATTCTACTGCGAATGTAGTAATTTTCAGCGAACATTCAAACAGACAAAGAATAGGAATCTGAAAATTAGATGGATAATCACTCGTCCTTTACAGTCATAATTACTATCTTTGTATAGAGTCATATTGCGACTTCGATTCAATAACTATTCAGAAAACCGAGCAATGGAAGTACACAGAATAATAAACAACATTTTTAAGGTTCTTCTTAATCTACTGCTCTTCATGATGGCTGGGGTAGCAATCATGAATGTATTTATGAGCAACTGCACGACAGGAGAAATCTGCTATCAGCTACTAATAGCCATTCTATGTATCGCAACGATTTTCTGCAAGAAATACAGATATATCGGTTTGTCCATCATCTTGGTATTGATGTTTATTGCTTATCTTGTCACTAAATAATAACCGTAATGGGAACATTAGGATGCATCCACGACATGATGCGGAGGGACAAAGAAAACAGGGAACTCCGTCAACGCGACCGGGAACGTATGAAGGAAACGCGCCGGCGAATGACCGAATGCCGGCACACGGAGATACCTCCTACACTTTCCGTGGAAAAGCTGGAGAAGATAAAGAAACAGACACAAGAGAAAGAACAAGCGGATCAAAGCCGAGCCTTTAAAATCAAACTGATTCTAGGGTTAGTCATACTTGTCCTTCTGCTGTTATGCGGATTCTTGCTCTGAAGCTTCGTACACGTGTTTTTCAAATCTGCCTAACACAAAAGTTTTTTCAGGCTTTCAGCCGAAGCGTAAAGCAACTACCCTTACCTATCTCGCTTTCCACGGTCAACGTACCGCCATGTGCTTCTACAAAATCGCGTGAGATGGAAAGTCCAAGTCCGCTGCCCTGCACCTTAGTACCCGGCACACGGAAATAATGTTCAAAAATGCTGTTGTGATAGCGCGGGTCAATACCCTTTCCGAAATCGCGTACATACATCTCAATTTCCTTGTTTCCATTCACCTGTCGTGCGCCAATGATAACCCGGCTGTTTTCTGAAGAATAACGAATGGCATTGCTCAGCAAGTTGGTCAGCACCCATGCAATCTTTTCACTGTCTACAAAGAGTTTTCCAATCTTGTCTTCCGGATATTCCACCTCAATCTGAATACCAAACTTCTCTGCCTGCACCCGATTAGCCTTGATAGCATATTCTATCAGTTCAATTGGCTTGGTTATCTTCGGTTTCAGTTGCAGTTTACCGCTTTCCACCTGTGTCATGTTCAGTAATTCACCCGTAATGCTCAGCAAACGTTCGCTGTTTTCCCTGATACTGTTCGAAAGCTCCTCCTGCTCCGGATTCAGATGTCCCACACGTTTGTCTTCCAGCAATTGCAGACTCATCATGATGGCGGAAATCGGTGTTTTCAGTTCATGCGAGATAGTAGAGATAAACGTGGTTTTTGCCGTATCCAGTTCTTGAAACTCTGTGATGTTTTTCAACAGCACCACATTGCCCCTCTTCTCCATTGTCACCCCATCTTTTCCCGGCATCGTGATGTCCATGTACTTCACCTGAAAATAACTTTCCTTATTGTCGGCATAGATTTTCAGCGGCTCCTTCTTCACCTTTCCACCCTCTTCTATCAACCCTCTTACCAGACGGCGCAGCAAGTCGTTGCTCATGGCTATTTCCTGAGCCGACTTCCGGATGACGTTTTCCCGCTTCAGGTTCAGCACATTCAGTGCCTCATGATTGATAAAAAGGATATTCATTTCATTGTCCAGTCCGATAATCGGTTCATTAATGGAGTTGATGATAGTTTCCATGTAGCGTTTGGAAGCCATCAGGTCGGACAAGGTACTGTTATGATACTCGTTCAGTCGTCTGGCCATCCGGTTAAAGTTTTTCGAAACTTCCACCAGTTCTTCGCCTCCTTTCAAATTCAGAGTCACATCGTAATTATGGTTGGCTATTTCCAGAATGCCATCGGCCAGCTGTTTGATTGGCGAGTTAATGGATGCAGGCAACTTGATGAGCATACCGATACCTATCAAGATGCAAATGCCTCCGATTACCGTAATCCATATCAAGGCCCGCTTCAATCCCGGACCGGCAGCCGGGCTATCCGGTTCCGTAGCCGTAAGAATCTGCAGATTAGCCACAGAGAGTGCTACCAGCAGCACAATCATAGATACCAGCACGCCTATCGTAAGCGCGATTTTTGCTTTAATATTCATACCATTCATTTTCATTGAATTTTATGCAATTATAATCAAATCTATTTTCATCTCGGCCAAAGCCTGCAAAAACTTTTTGTATTTCCCTATCTGAAAGATGGTCTGAGGCATTTTAAAGGCAGGATGCCCCATACAGATGGTCGTAATCTGTTTTTCTCTGCAGGTTTCTATGATGGCTTCAGTTATACTCTCCGAAAATACTTGCAGCACGTCTCCCCCCAGTTCCGTCACCAGTTTGAAGTGATTCAGCAGGTAGCGTTGTGAAGCCAGACTGATACGCTCTGTACTCTCACGGGGAGTCTGCACATAAAGTACCGTAAAAGACGTGCTGTAGCGGGAAGCCAGACGGTAAGCCTTGCGGATAATGTGACGCGGAGTATGTTCATTGCTGCTGATACATGCCAGAATACGCTCCCGCCGGGCCGGCTGTGACACTACCGGAAGCACTTCGCTTTCCACTTTTTTCTCCACGCGGAAAGCCACTTCCTTCAAGGCCAGTTCACGAAGTTGCAGAATATTCTCGGTCTTGAAAAAGTGGTGCAGGGCCGTCTGAATTTTCTCCGGACGATATATCTTTCCCGATTTGAGCCGCGCAATCAGCTCCTCGGCCGTGAGGTCAATGTTGACCACCTCATCGGCTTCCTGCAGTACACTGTCGGGCACCCGTTCCTTGACTTCGATGCCGGCAATTTCCTTTACTTCATCGTTCAGGCTCTCAATATGCTGAATGTTAATGGCCGACACCACATTGATGCCCGCATCCAGCAGTTCCATCACATCTTGCCAGCGTTTTTTATTGCGGCATCCTTCCACATTCGTATGGGCCAGTTCATCTACCACAACCAGTTCCGGATGAAGCTGAAGAATCGTCTCCAGATCCATTTCCTCCAGTTCCTTTCCTTTGTAGAAAATCTTCTTGCGAGGAATTACCGGCAATCCTTCCAACTGCGCCTCTGTGCCGGCACGCCCGTGAGTTTCCACATATCCTATCTGTACGTCAATGCCATTGTCCATCATCTCGTGTGCTTCCTGCAACATCCGGTAGGTTTTTCCCACACCGGCTATCATGCCAATGTATACCTTGAATTTACCACGGCGAGAACGACGGATTAAATCCAGAAAATGTGGTACGTTATGCTCTCTTTCTTCCATTTTTCGTCAAACTTTTATACAATATAATTCCCAGCCTCATAACCTGTCTATCAATTATCTTCCCAGAATCCACGATAGAACAACAGCAGAATACCAAAAATCTCCAGACGACCGATAAACATCAGTACTGACAATATCCATTTGGCCGCATCGGGTAAGGCAGCCCATGAGAACACGGGACCAAAAGCACCCAACCCCGGACCTACGTTACCAATAGCCGACACAACCGTACTCATTGCTTCCGTCAGTCCCACTCCAAAGCACATCAGCAGCGTCCAGCCCACAAAAATACAAACCAGATACGTAGCAAAGAAAGTATATACCGTAGCCGATACCTGCGAGGATATTGCTTCTTTATTGACACGCACCGGCAATACGGCACGCGGATGAAGCATCTGCTTGAACTGGTTACGGATGTTCTGGGCAATGATGAGCAAACGCAGGTTCTTGACTCCTCCGCTTGTGGAACCCGTACAACCTCCCGACAGCATGGCAAACAGGAGCAGCATCCAGGTGAATTGAGGCCATAGGTTGTAGTCATCCGTTGCAAACCCGCAAGAGGTATGCGTAGTAGCTACCTGAAACAAGGCTTTGCGGAATGCCGTTTCCAGGTCATAATAATCTGTCACGAACAAAGCTATGGTAATGATTCCCGTCAGTATACCCACTGATTTGAGGAACCAGTGCAGCTCTCTATCCCTCAACAAATTTTGATACTTTCCCTTTAGCGCCATATAATACAACGAGAAATTTACGCCGGAAAGAATCATAAAAATAGAAATCACATATTCAATAAACGGAGAATGCCAGTAAGACACACTATCCTGTTTGGTAGAGAATCCGCCGGTAGCCGTGGTGGCAAAAGAGTGACATATTGCATCAAACAAGTTCATTCCTCCACACATCAGCAGAATCGTTTCCACCAGCGTCAGACCTATATAAATCAGCCACAGATAACGGGCCATAATCTTCGCTTTGGGATGAATCTTGTCATGCGTCACTCCGGTAGCCTCCGAAAGGAAAAGCTGCTGGCTGCTACCACTGAAAAGTGGAAGCAACGCGATGGTAAACAACACAATACCCAGTCCTCCAATCCACTGCGTCAGGCTGCGCCAGAACAGCAACCCATAGGGTAATGACTCGATGTCATCCAAGATGGTCGCTCCTGTAGTAGTGAAACCAGACATGGTCTCAAAAAAAGCATCTGCCACAGAAGGAATGTATCCGCTAAAGTAAAAAGGCAACATCCCCAATGCCGTAAACAACAGCCACGACACACTGACAATGCAGTACCCGTCACGGCGACTAATCAGGTTGTCGGTTCGTTTGCCCACCAGCACCATACTTCCTCCAAGAGCAATATTGATACCCATGGTTTGTACAAAATAAATATAATCAGGTTCTTCATACAAAAGTGAAACCCCGGCACACAAAGCAAACAGTCCAGCTTCGACCAATACCAGCACTCCCAAAATATAAATAATAAGCCGGGTATTTATCAGTCCCTGTTTCCGGCCTTTGCTACGAGGTACATCGTATTCAAAAATATTATCCATAATCTTTTTTTGTTTTTTCCCTTGAGCAAACAAATGTCATGCCGTGAAATCAGCCATAATCATAACCCTCTAAAAATCAAGAAAATAAATTCGCACAAAGAGAAAATGCTCTCCAAGCAACCTTCTCATTTTGAGAAAAGCCCATCTCATTTCGATAGAGCTCATATCAAAGTCCCCCGAATAAAAATCCCCGACACTCCATGTCCGGAATGTCAAGGATACGAACGGACTCATCCGTTTATTTCACCGTGGGGTTTGCTTCCTCCAAAGCCACATTCAGTTTCAATACATTGACTTTTTCTGTTCCAAACAAGCCGAGGAATGGTTTCTCAACCATCTTGTCGACAAGCGCCTTCACGGTCTCCTCATTCATGCCACGTGCTTCGGCCACGCGCTTCACCTGCACGTATGCACAAGCTGGTGTAATGTGCGGATCTAAGCCGGAACCGCTGGCAGTTACCATCTCGGCCGGCACATCCTTACGCTCCAGATAAGGATGATGTACCAAGAAAGAATCTACCCGTGCCTCCACTTCTGCCAGATATGCTTCGTTGGTAGGTCCTTTATTGGAGCCAGCTGACGAATCTGCCTTATAATCGGCAGCCGAAGGGCGCCCCCAGAAATAAATATCCTTGGTAAAGGCCTGGCCCACATTGGCCGCGCCTACTACTTTCCCGTTCAGGGTAATCGTTTCTGCGTTTCCTTTTCCCGGGCCGAAGAACTGCCCGAAAACCCATAGTATCAGCACATAACATACAGAGAAAAGAATACAGAATGCAATGGTAATGCGAATTGATTTTATAAAGTTTTTCATAACTGTCCGTTTTTATTAGAAGAATAATCCTACAAATAAGTCAATTAGTTTAATTCCGATGAAAGGCGCGATAAGACCACCCACTCCATAAATCAGCAGGTTGCGGCGCAGTAAGGCACTCGCGCCAATCGGTTTATAAGCCACTCCCTTCAGAGCCAGCGGAATCAGAATCGGAATGATGAGGGCGTTGAATATAATGGCAGAAAGGATGGCACTTTCAGGACTGTGCAGCCCCATGATGTTCAGTGGAGCCAGCTGTGGAACGGTCACCATGAACAAAGCCGGGATGATGGCAAAATATTTGGCCACGTCGTTGGCGATAGAGAAGGTGGTAAGTGTGCCACGAGTCATCAGCAACTGCTTGCCGATTTCCACAATTTCAATCAGCTTGGTAGGGTCATTGTCCAAATCGACCATGTTGCCGGCTTCTTTAGCAGCCTGCGTGCCGCTGTTCATGGCCACACCCACATTGGCCTGTGCCAGTGCCGGCGCATCGTTCGTACCGTCGCCCATCATAGCTACCAGCTTACCGGCAGCCTGTTCCTTCTTGATGTAGTTCATCTTGTCTTCCGGTTTGGCCTCAGCAATGAAATCGTCCACTCCGGCTTTTTCGGCAATGTATTTTGCAGTCAGCGGGTTATCACCGGTCACCATTACCGTTTTCACCCCCATCTTGCGCAGGCGTTCAAAGCGTTCCTCAATGCCCGGCTTGATGATATCCTGCAATTCTATGACACCGGCAATCTGTCTGTTGATACTGACCACCAAGGGGGTTCCGCCATTGCCAGAAATCTTCCAGATGATGTCTTCCGTCTCTTCCGGGAATTCATTACCTGCCTCCAGTGCTATACGACGAATGGCATCGAAGGCACCTTTGCGGATTTCGGTTCCATCTTTCAGGTCGATACCAGAACATTTGGTTTCGGCGGTAAACTGAATCATGCGGGCTCCTTCGGTAGGCAACGTACGCATACGTACTCCCAGTTCACGTCCCAGTTCGATAATGGATTTTCCTTCAGGGGTATCATCGGAAACAGAAGAAAGCAGACAAGCTTCTACGAACGCATGCTTATCCAGACCTGCCACCGGATAGAAGGCAGTAGCCTTACGATTGCCGATGGTGATGGTACCGGTTTTATCGAGCAGCAATGTATCTACGTCGCCGGCCGTTTCTACCGCTTTACCCGACTTGGTGATTACATTGGCACGCAGAGCACGATCCATCCCGGCAATACCGATGGCCGACAGCAACCCTCCGATGGTAGTTGGAATCAGACACACAAATAAAGAAAGGAAAGCAGCAATCGTAATCACGGTGTGAGAATAGTCGGCCATCGGCTTCAGTGTAATGCACACAATCAGGAATACCAGCGTAAATACAGCCAGCAATATGGTCAGGGCTATTTCATTCGGTGTTTTCTGACGGCTTGCTCCTTCTACCAGCGCAATCATCTTGTCCAGAAAACTTTCGCCCGGCTGTGTAGTCACGGTCACTTTGATACGGTCTGACAACACTTTGGTACCTCCGGTAACGGAGCTCTTGTCGCCTCCGGCTTCGCGGATAACCGGAGCAGACTCACCGGTAATGGCACTCTCATCAATGGAAGCCAGTCCCTCGATAATCTCACCGTCTGCCGGAATCACATCGCCCGCCTCACATTCAAAAACATCTCCTTTCTTCAACTGCGAACTGCTCACGGTCTTTACCTTACCGTCGACAATCAGTTTGGCCGGAGTTTCCTCACGGGTTTTTCGCAGACTGTCGGCCTGCGCCTTACCACGAGCTTCGGCTATGGCTTCAGCAAAATTGGCAAACAGCAAAGTGAGAAACAGAATGACAAACACCCAGAGATTGTATACAAATGAACCTTGTGAGGTATGAGTGGCCGAATAGAGTGTAACAACCAGCATGATTAAGGTAGCAACTTCTACCGTAAACATGATGGGATTCTTCACCATGATTCTGGGATTCAGCTTGACGAACGACTGCTTCAAGCTTTCCATGACTTGTTCCCTCTGAAACAGAGAAGTATGATTCTTATTTTTCATATCTTTTTTCTTTCGTTGTTATCGTATCTTCTTCAATGATACGTTTCAGTATTTTTCTCTTATAAACTAAAGTGTTCTGCAATTGTACTCAAGGCATGTGCCGGAAAGAATGACAAGGCGGCTACTATGAAAATCACTGCAAATGTCATGACACCGAAAGTCACGGTATCCGTTTTCAGCGTACCGGCGCTTTCCGGGATGTATGTCTTCTGCGCCAGCAAACCGGCGATGGCTACCTGACCTACAATCGGAATGAAGCGGCTCAGGATAAGCACGATGCCACAAGAGATGTTCCAGAACCAGGTATTGTCGCCCAGACCTTCAAAGCCAGAACCGTTATTAGCTGCCACTGAAGTAAATTCATACAGCATTTCGCTCAGGCCATGGAATCCGGGATTGTTCAGCCATCCCCCTTCGCTTTCCACCCATTCAGGTGCATGTACATACAGGTAAGCAGCCAGTGCCGTACCCACCAGAATCACAAACGGATGAAGAAGGGCCACCATGGAAGCCACTTTCATTTCACGGGCTTCTACCTTATGGCAGAGAAATTCAGGCGTACGCCCTACCATCAGGCCGCTGATGAACACTGCGATGATGATAAAGGTGAAATAGTTCATCCAACCTACACCTACCCCGCCAAACCACGTGTTAATCTGCATATTCAGCATTTCAATCATACCAGAAACCGGCATGGTAGAATCATGCATGCCATTTACCGAACCGTTGGAAGTCACCGTGGTAGCCACACTCCACAAACCGGTAGCTCCGGCCCCCAGACGTACTTCCTTGCCTTCCATGGCTCCGTTATCCTGCGCAATACCCATGGCATCCATGCGCGGATTTCCTTTCATCTCTGCAGGCACGTTAATACATACCCCGATGAGGAATGCGGCCAGCATGACACAATAAATGCTGTATCCCAGTCTCCTGCGCTTCACATAGAAGCCAAAGGCAAATACCATGGCCATCGGCAGAAGCAGGATGGAGCAGCATTCCACTATATTAGAGAAATATGTAGGATTTTCCAGCGGATGCGAAGAGTTCACCCCATAATATCCGCCTCCGTTCGTACCCAGCTGCTTAATAGGAATGATAGCGGCAGCAGGCCCCTGCGACACATGCTGTGTAACCCCTTCGAGCGTCGTTATCTCCATCTTTCCGTCGAATCCCATCGGAGTGCCTTGCGTTATCAGTATAAAGCCCACCACCAGTGAAAGCGGCAGCAAGATACGTGTACAGCTCAGCACAAGGTAATTCCAGAAATTTCCGATGGTTTTGGTCGTCTTTTCACCTAGTGCTTTCATAATGCCTGCCATGGCCGCCATACCGGTGGCAGCTGTAATAAACTGAAAAAGCATGATGACAAACAACTGCGTGAAATAAGTCAGGTTGCTTTCTCCGCTATAATGCTGCTCGTTACAGTTCACCATGAAAGAGATGCAGGTGTTGAAAGCCTGATGCACCGTCTGCCCGCCATTTCCATCTGGATTAAGCGGAAGACTGCCCTGAATCACCAACAGTATCATACCCCAGATAAACCAGAACAGGTTCACCACCAGCAAAGCTTTCAAGAACTGCTTCCAGTTCATTTCTTCTTGCGGGTGGATACCTGAGAATCGGAAAATCAGGTTTTCTACCGGCTGCATGAAGTCCGACCAGACTTTTTCGCCCTTATACACTCTCGCCATATATTTTCCAAGCGGATAGCTTAGCACTATCATCAGAACAATTTGCGCTACAACACCTAAAATTTCTGTATTCATAATACCCAGAATTAATCAATATCTACTTTATCAGAATTTCTCCGGCTTCACAAGCACATACATCAAATAGCCGAACATGATGACACTCACAATAAATAATGCGGTATACATAAAAGTTTCTCCTTTCAAATTCGTTCAAACCAATCAATACATTTATAAAACAACCAAAAGCAGGCGAACCCGCTTAACAGACAGATTAAAAATCCCACTGTAAATAGTTCCATAGTTTTTTCTTTTTTTCGATAAACAATCAGTTAAATTCACGGCATACGTAGGGCAAAGGGTATGCCACAATTTAAAGAAAATCCATAATCAGCTGATAATCTAATTGTTATAGAAATAGTAAAAGAAAAAGGCACAAAAAAAGCCTTCTCAAATTGAGAAGGCTCACTATTATTTTGAAATATCAAAATGATAAAAACATTCCTATATGGAAATATGATAAGCTTCTATTTTACGGTAAAGCGTGGCCAGGCCGATTTTCAGCAGACGCGCCGCTTCTGTTTTGTTTCCCCTGGTATATTGCAGTACTTTCGTGATATGTTTCTGTTCAATCACTGCCAGCTCAAACTCTTCCTTACCCTGCTCTTCGTCCATTCCGGCACATTGCAAGTCAATCGGCAAATCCTGCACGGTCACTTCTTCATCGCAGACGATGGCACTGCGCTCCATCACGTTCTTCAGTTCGCGGATATTCCCCCGCCACTCAGCTCCTTTCAGTATGTCCACCACCTCGGAAGTCATCCCCTTGATTTCTTTCTTCAGTTTTGCAGCGAAGCGTTTCAGGAAAGTCTCTGCCAGCATTTCAATATCTTCTTTCCGCTCACGCAACGGAGGCAGATGAATCTGGAACACCGACAAGCGGAAATAAAGGTCCTCACGAAAATGCCCGTTCTCAATTTCCTTTTTCAAATCGCGGTTGGTGGCTGAGATAATGCGTACATCCACCTTCGTTGGCTTGGTATCTCCCACCTTAATATATTCTCCGATTTCGAGCACACGCAGCAAACGCGCCTGAAGGTCGAAAGCCATTTCACCGATTTCATCCAGAAAAACCGTACCGTGATTTGCCACCTCAAACAGACCGGGCTTGTCTTTCATGGCCCCGGTAAAGGCTCCGGCCTTGTAACCAAAGAGCTCACTCTCCAACAAGTCTTTGCTGAAAGCCGAACAGTTGATGGCCATGATAGGATACTGACTACGAGGACTCGCGTAATGAATGGCGTGGGAGAACACTTCCTTTCCGGTGCCGGTTTCACCCGTCAGCAGTACCGGTACATCTGTATCGGCCACTTTCCGGGCCAGTGCAACCGCCTGCTTCAGTCCGTTGGAACTTCCGATAATCGACTCAAACGAATAGGATACGAGAGGAGCGACCTTTCCTTTCTTTTTCTCCACCTCATCCACTGCACGACTGATTGTCGGAATAATCTTGCGGTTATCATCTCCCTTGGTTATGTAATCAAATGCCCCATTCTTAATGGCCTGCACCCCATCCGGAATATTGCCGTGAGCAGTAAGCAGAATCACCTCCGCTTCCGGACGATGTTTTTTTATCTCCCGAATGAAATCTACTCCGTTTCCATCGGGGAGAAACACGTCACAAAGCACCACATCAAACGGTTGGGCTTTCAGCAGTTTCAATGCACTCTGGCAGTCACTCGCTTTCCACACCTTGTAGCCTTCCAGCTCAATCATGCGCGCCAGCAGGTTACGAATGGGGTCTTCATCATCAATCACTAAAATCTGGATCATATCAGTAAAA